>JACDCM010000388.1 GCA_013817545.1 Gemmatimonadaceae bacterium
GCATGGGAGATAGTCGGTCGCTCCATACCGGATCGGTGAGAATGTTCAAACCGCCGATCTGGATGAGAAAGGTTGCATGTCCCACCCAGGTGATGGTCAGTACATCGGCGTGCTCGCGCGGAGAAGGAAATTCGGGAAGCGCGCGCCGGAATACCGAGGGGTGTGGGTCGACAGGCCGAGGATATGTCGTCCGGTGCGCGCGCGCCCAGGCGAAAAAGCCCTGGGGCACATCCGGCGCATATTCCCGCCACGGGTTTTGAAATCCGCCACCTGACCGATGGTGCGCCGGGGTTTCACCGTCACCTTGTTGCCCATCGCGTTTGCGGCGTATCACTGCGGCCTGGGCGCGCCTCGGAGCGTGATCGTATCCGTTGGCGTCATTCCAGCAATCCGTACCGCTGCGACGGCGTACATCGCCGAATCAGCGATGTTGCTCAGATCAATCTGTGTGGGTAGCGTGACATACCGCAGCCCCGTGGCCTGAGCGATCGACTCATACGACCAGATGTAATCCAGCTCGCCCGCCTGTGGTAGAGCGACCAAATCCGCTTCTTTGGGCCGGACGTTCCGCTGTGGAGAAGTCGCAATCAGTGCCTCCGCTTCCGGCGTTGTACACCACCAGTGGACCGTCCGCGGCAGCACTACCCTTCCGCTGCTTCCCATCCTCCTCGCCAAGCAAGCACAGGCGGTCACTACCATCGCACAGGCAACCGTCGCGATTCTGAAGGAGTGGGACAGCTCTCTGCACGGCCGGTTCAGATCGAATACGTTCTGCCACGGAGCGATCACATCCTTTCTCCTCAGCGCTTCCTGCATAAGCAATAAATAAAGTTTTGGTTCTTGCCCGATGGCGTAACATGGGTTTCTTCCGAACTATCGACCAGATCGAATTCATTTCCGAACTCGGCGTGCAGCGCAAACGGCGAATAGCGCTCGACAGCGAGGCCGCTGCAGCGCGTTGGACCGTCCGCCGAAAATGTGGCGACGATCGCATGCCCTCCGACATTGAGTGCACCGCCGATGACGTCTAGGTAGCGCCGGCGATCGTCTGGGTTTGTCAGGAAATGGAAGACGGCTCGATCATGCCATACGTCGTAAGCGAGCGGAGCGAGTTGAGCGCTCGTGACGTCGGCCTCGATCCAGCGGACACCAGCCGAACGCAGTCCGAGACGCTCCCGCGCTCGGTCCAGCGCGGCAGCCGAGATGTCGAGTACTGTGATGTGTTTCATTCCGCTCTCCAGTAGCGCGTCGACGAGCATCGAGTCCCCT
This sequence comes from Gemmatimonadaceae bacterium, assembly GCA_013817545.1. Classification (GTDB taxonomy): domain Bacteria; phylum Gemmatimonadota; class Gemmatimonadetes; order Gemmatimonadales; family Gemmatimonadaceae; genus JACMME01. The sequence goes on from JACDCM010000388.1 coordinate 1,270, forward strand.
CCACCGACGTCGATGATCTCGCTCCGTGAGTGGGCACCGGCACGTCGTATGAGCTCCAGCGAACGTTCGGGGCGCGCCTGGTACCAGGAAAGCTCGGTCGCCTGTTTGCTCTCGTAGGCCCGCTCCCAGTGTGATTTTCGATCCTCACGATCCATCGCCACCTCCGCAAAGTATGCCCAACAGTAGCATGTCCAGATCGCCAAGATCGTGACAGGAGTGCAGACGTTATAAGGGCGGTAGCTGAAACAAGATCAGGCCCAGCATGAAAAGCAGAACCACCATTTTGCTGGGCGTTTGCGCACGGTTCAGTCATGCCCGTGTCGGTGATGGATGTCGGGATAGTGCGGGTGCGAGTGCATCATCGGCTCATGCCTGTGCCGGTGGCTGTGCGGCTCTCCTTGTGCATCATCGGGGTCATGCTCGTGCAAATGGTGCTCGTCGTGGCTGTGTAAGTCCTCGTGCTCCAGGGTATCGTGGGCGTGGTGGTACTCATGCCACTCCGTCACATGGAGCCACACGCCGATCGCCATGAGCGTCCCGCCTGCGAGCAGGAGGGCCGTTTGCCGTCCCTCCGTCTGGGCGAGCTGAGGGCAGCGCCCTTGCCTTCCTGCCTTTCCCGATTATACGATCATATAGTATTACAATGGTGCAAGATTTGCCGCTCCCGGTGAACCTGGTTCCATTGCTAACTTTGTTGAGGAGAATTCCAATGGCGCCAAAAGCTGATCACTATGACGGCAGCGATCCGAAGACCCCTCTCCCGGAAGAGCACTTCACCGAGGAACAGCTCCGCCGCTCAAGTCAGCTGGGCGATGGGTCGCCCGCCCTCGAGGATCCAGTTGAAGGCTCCTCCAGCAGTGACCGAAGCAAGCGAGCTCCCGAAGAGCCACACCGTACGAGGCCGAATTTGTAGGCTCCCGTTGTCGGCATCAGGGATCTCTGTCGCGTCGCTCCGAGGCGCGCCCTACGGGTCCGGTGGTCGAGCCGATGCCCGCGACGTCGAGAGCAGCAGGCGTGAATCATTCGCGACGCGGGTCGGCATGGGAAGCCGCCATCACCTCACTATGTGTTAGCGTCGAGATAAGCGAAGGGGATGAGAAGAAAGCCGGAGACTTCGTGTAGATAGCCCTTGTCGCCAGCTGCAACGCCGTGTGCAAGATCGTCGGCAGAGGCGCCGATCAGCGACACAAGGCCGACGCCGAGGGTGGTCAACAGCAGTCGCTGTCGGGGCCCGAAGGATCTCCATCGCGTCTCAGCGAGAATACGCATGAGGCTGCTCCGTTGAAGTCAGGAGGTGGAAGGCAACAGCAGTGGGAAGAAATCGCTGAAGGTGCCAACGCTGCCCAGTCCCGATGGACGCTCAGTAGGACGCCGCGCGTCCGGCGCAGGTGGTCCGCCGATCACCACCCTCGCCAGTGGCCGCTGGACCTCCGCGCCCGCCCCTTGCGAAAGGGCCATCGGCAGGAACCCGACGCTGCCATCGGTGAGCCATCATCCATCAGCCGTCCCCGGTCTCTTCCACACCCCTGCGAGGATGAACCAGGCGGCGATCGTGATTGCCGCCACTGGAAAGAGGATGCCAGCCTCTCCGATCCCAAGCGGGTAGACCAGCAACATCACGATGCCGTGCGCGACGGCGCCGAGCAGGCCGAGCCAGCCGATCCACCGGGAACCGAGCTCGCGCGTTTGCATCCCGGCACGGACAAGCCCGAAGAGCGCGATGCCGAACAGCGGGTAGATCAACGAGGCGAGCCAGAAGTGGGTCGTGGCGACCGGCGTCGACATCCCCGCCGCGAGTGCATCGGCATCAACGTACGCCACGGTGTGCACCGCCATCTCTATCACTTCAAGCACCATGGCGATTGTTGCCAGGCCGAGCCAGCGGCCGAGCGCAGGCTGTGCTGATTGCGATCGGCGAAACAGCACCAACCCGATCGTGAGGACAACCAGCCCGACCAGGATCGTGGAGTGGCTCTGCACCCATACGGGGTCGCGCATCATCCCGGCCATGGAGTCCGCGCGGGGGTGCTGCGATGAGCCCCGAAAGTACAACAGGCCGCCGAGTACGAAGGCAGCGCGCCATGCGAGCGAGGCACCGTTCATGTGAAGCTCCTGAGTGGGAACGACGGGTCGAGGCGCTTGGGTTGCCAGCCGGGCACCGTCAAGATGTTGGCGTGGGCCAACCACTGGCAATGTCGCGCGGATCGCGCTCGCACCGGGCCCGTCGTACGCCAGGCGCTCGAGCGCCACGGGGTTCCGCGCGCAGTACCGCGCGAGCCGCTTCGCGAAATCCACGTCGCCGTGCGGCACCCACACGCCGTCATGCACGTGAAACCCCGAGTGCGGCCACGCGAGCATGCCCTGCGCGTCATCGGCCTCGAAGAGGCCGCGCCGCACGAAGAGCCGGCGCACGGCGCGCGTCGGCGCGTTTCTCGGTGGCTGGCTCTTCGGGCAGCTCGGCGTCAACACCCCATTCGGCGGCCTCGCGGGAACGATCTTCGTCGCGTTCATCGGTGCCGTCGTCCTGCTGTTCCTGCTGCGCCTGATCAGTCGAGGCCGGCGCAAGGTGTGACCGCCCGCCGACTCCTCGCCGGTCAACTGGCCGGCGGGGCGTCTGGCACCAGCCGTCCGCCCCGCACCACATTGAGGCGTGGCGGGAGCGTCATGTGAGAAGATTACACGGAAACGTTTGCAGGAGTGCGGCCGAGCGCGTACAATCCCGTGCGTTCCGGCTGAC
>JACDCM010000389.1 GCA_013817545.1 Gemmatimonadaceae bacterium
GATCTCGAGCGCATCGCCGATGCGATCGACGGGCCCGTCGGAGGCATCGTGCATTGCGCCTGGCCCTCACCGGACAACCAGCGGCTCACGTCGCTGCCGAACATCGAGAGCGCATTGGAGCACAATCTCGCCGAGCCTTTGCGGCATGTCATTGCGCTGTCTCAGCTGCTCGCCGAGCGGGGAACGGACAATTCGATGATCGTGCTCGTCGGATCCACCGCGGCGGCGCCCGGACGACACAACTACAGAATGCCGCTATACAGCCTTTCCAAGGCGCTGATTCCCGAGCTGAGCCGCATTCTCGCGACAGAGCTGGCGTCCTCGAACAAGCGCTGCGCCGCCATCACGTACGACGTCATCGACGGTGGAATGAACCAGCGCCTCAGCGCGAGCGCGCGCCTGGCGCATGCGGACCGTGCGCCTAGCGGCATGCTTCCGAGTACCGACGACGCTGCCGCCCAGATTGAGTGGGTGCTGGACAACGCCAGCTTCCTGGTCTCGGGGGCGACATTTGCGCTCACAGGAGCAGCGGCACCATGAACTTTCTCGACGCTCACAGGATCGTTGCTGATTTCAAGGGTGGAACGCCACTGCACTTTCTGTTAGCCACATCAGGAACACCGGACAAGCTCGACCTGTTTTTGCGAGCGGCCGCCGCCAAGCGCGGTCACATGGCGAAAATTCGCACCCTTCCATTCGGCACGCTTGGCCAAACTCTGTTGACGGAACCTGTTGCCGGGGAAGCCGAGGTCTTCTGTCTTTTCCCCTGGGATTTCATCCCAGAAGTGGACTGGCGATCCGGCGTGCCTTCCGCTCCCGCCGATGAGGACGCGCTACGCAATCACGCGCTCGCGGCCGCTGAGCAAATTGGCCGGCGGAAATCCGCGCGTGTGCTGTACGTCGCTGCGCCCATTCCGCCGCTCTTCGCCGACTGGACCGCCGGGGCGAATCTGGAGCGCTGGCTTGGTTCGGTGGTACAGTCGCTCGGAGCGCGGCTGCTTCCACCAGAATGTTTTTCACTTGCCAGCTACCTGGCTAACGGCAGCCCATTCGCCGGCACCCTCCTCGGTCAGGTAGCTGAAGCAGTGATAGACCGTGCGATCTCGGCGCCACCGGAGCCGAGGAAAGTTCTGGTTACAGACCTGGACAACGTGATGTGGTCGGGCGTTATCGGAGAAGATGGCGTCGAGGGAATCCATTTCAGCCCGGAGGGGATCGGCTACCGTTTCTTCCTGTACCAGACGCTGCTTGCCAAGTTGCAGCGAGAAGGAGCAATCCTCGCGGCGGTTAGCCGCAACGACGAAGATCTCGCGCTAGCCCCATTCCGCGCCGGCGGCATGACACTCGGCGAGAGTGACTTCGTCAGCATCGTGGCGAGCTACAACGCCAAGTCGGCGCAGATCGCCGAAATCGCAAACAGGCTCAATCTCGGCTTGGATGCGTTCGTCTTCGTCGACGACAACCCGATCGAGCTGGCTGAGGTTTCCGGGCAACTTCCGACAGTGCGGTGCGTGCAGTTTCCCCCGAACGACGAAGGGATCCCGAGGCTCTTCGCCGAGCTGTCGGAGCTCTTTGCGCGTGCCACGGTCACAGGTGAGGACCGAGAGCGGACGGCCATGTACCGCAGGAGACTGGAGGGAATGGCACCCAGTGAAGCGCAGGGCGCCGACCTTTCCACATTCCTGCGGGGTCTCGACATGACACTCACGCTGCACGACCGCACCACCGGCGACCGCGCACGCGCAGTGCAGCTCATCAACAAGACGAATCAGTTCAACCTCAATGGCCGGCGCGTCACCGACGAAGAGGTAGGGGTCACGGTTGCGAACGGAGGCCGGCTGTACGGTGCAAGTCTGACTGACCGCAGCGGATCGCACGGTGAGATTCTCGCTTGCCTGATCGATGGGAACGGAGTAATCAGGTCGCTGGTAATGTCGTGCAGGGTTTTTCAGCGTCGCGTCGAGCACGCTTTCTTCGCTTGGCTCGCGGGTCAGGATTCACCGCCGGGCGCGCTTGATTTCGCTGAAACGGAGCGAAACGAGCCGACACGGCAATTTCTGAAGGACGCAGCGTTCCAGGGGACGGGGCCGATCTCCTTTGACGCTGCACGCTTTGCCGAGGATCACAGAGAGGACATGGGCCTTTTTGCACTGTACGAACCGTAGGAGGCTAGGGACAAGGGACAAGGGACAAGGGACAAGGGACAAAGAACCAGCCCTATTTGGTTTCGGGTCCTGATTCCTGATTTCTGGCTCCTCTCGTTCTGATCCCTGATCCCTGATCCCTTGTCCCTTGTCCCTTGTCCCTTGTTCCTTGTCCCTTGTCCCTGATTCAATGGTTCCTTGTCTCCGCTTCCCGCCCCGTCTAGCTTTGTCCCCATGCCCAAAACAGCGACTTTTGAAACCGATCGCGGCACTATTGTCGCGGAATTGTACGACAAGGAAGCCCCTCTCACCGTAGCCAATTTCGAGAAGCTGGCGAACAGCGGTTTCTACGATGGCGTGAAGTTCCACCGCGTAATCCCTGATTTCGTCGTTCAGGGGGGCGATCCTTACTCCAAGGGGGGTGAGCACGCAAAAGGCCCCGTTGGAACCGGAGGACCCGGCCATACCATCAAGTGCGAGACCAAAGGAAATCCCAAAACACACGAAGTTGGCGCGCTTAGCATGGCGCACGCTGGGAAAGACACCGGTGGCAGTCAGTTTTTCATGGTGCTGAGCGAACAGAACGCCAAGCACTTGAACGGGGTTCACACGGTCTTCGGCAAGATTACCAAAGGGCTCGACGCCATGAAGACGATCAAAAAGGACGACGCCATCCAGAGCGTCCGCGTATCGTAGTCACCGTGGTGTAAGAAGGCTTCTCACGTGTCTGCGCCGCGCCCCGAAGACATGCGTGCCGGCTTCACCGGCCTCATGGTAGCTCTCGTTCTTCTCGCCGTCATCGTTTTGACCACTGTAACGATGACGAACCGGCATTTCGAGGCAGAGGGAGCGCACGCGGAATCGCCGAAATAGTTCAGAGGCGAATTGGGTAGTCGAAGCTTGTCGAACGAGCAGCGATCGGAAGCAATCCTCAGTGTACTCTGTCCGCTAAGCTAAGCGCGGAGTGCCTTGCCTGGCGGTCTCCACAGGTAGGTTGGAGCGGCAGGTGGTCCGCCGGGCTCGGGGCCGCGACCGGCCATACGCCGCATGCTGCGGCGTTCCTTCGCGCCGATTGCCAGCCCACGAGCACCTTTTAGCGAGAGCGTGCCGGCCAGGCGTAGCCGCCGTAATCCGGCCGCGCTCGTTCTGCGTAATCTGTGCTGTGCCCTGTGCGCCTCGTCGCAGATCTGCGCGAAGAGATGGACGAGAGCCAAGTGTGGAAGTCGGCGGCGCCTTGGAAGCCGGCTCGCCAACTCGCACGGCGGGAATGGGCATGCACCCGGTAAGGACGAGAATGATCGCGATGACGATCGTCGCGCAAAGCTGGGCGAAGCTGCCCGGCGAAAGGCGAAGGTGTGGTGAATCCGCAGGCACGAAGTGGCTCCTGGCCGGAGGGCCTGACTTGCGTCTTTCGACGCAAACCCTTCTTCGGTAGCCGGACCATCTCTAGTGCGAGATGCTGGCTTTGCGGACCGGCCTCGCAGCCGGGTAGCCTTTTTCGAAAGGGACAACGGTTGGTGCGCGCGCCGGCCGATGCCCTGACCAGCGGCGCAGGCTGCGTGCAGGGCAGACTTGGTGCCAACCTCGTGAACAACGCTACATCATTGCTCGCTCTGCATTTCCAGCGATGCGACCGCTAATGTGCATCGTTGTTGTCGCGCATTGACTACGGTATCGCCGCCACGATAGTGAGGGCGGGAATCGGGAACCGGGAATCGGGAATCGGGTGGTTTCGTGATATGTTGACGCTCTCGCAAGTTCACATCGATGCTAACCGCTGCTCCTCTGTCGCCTCCGTCCCGCGCCTCCCGATTCCCGATTCCCTCCTCCCGCCTCCCGCCGCCCGCTTCCCGATTCC
>JACDCM010000004.1 GCA_013817545.1 Gemmatimonadaceae bacterium
GTCTGTTGGTCAAGCGTCGGCAGCCCCACATCAATTGCGAACCCGGAGCCTGAATCGAGAGCGGAGTCTCCAGAAGGTGCTCCCCAGTCCAGCATCTCCATCCCAGACTCGATTTTGCCTGATTCCTCCGCGCCGGCTTCCCTGGAGCTCGCGGCCTCGACACTTGCTGCCGAAGCAAACGTGTCCAACGGCTCATGTTCAGCAAGAACGTCAGTCGAAGACGCTGCATTGGAATCCGCACGAATGCTCGAATCCGTCAGATCAGCGGAGCTATCGAGCAACTCGAGAGAGCCGCCAGTAACGGCAGCCTCATCGCTCGCATTTATCGAATTATCTGAAACGCTGGCACCCGTGCCGATTTCGGCGCCCACATCAACCTGTCCCCAACCGGCCATCGGATCGGCGGCGGCGGGGCGGGCCAATGGTGCGCCAGTAGAAGGTGGCGGGGACAACGAGGTGACGATAGCGGAGATTTCTTCGTTCTGCGGGTCGACATCCAGGAGACGCTGATACCAGCCTTGGGCGGCACCCGTCTCGCCGCGCTGCCGCGAGATATCACCCATCTGCCGAAGCGCTATGAGATTCTCCGGATCCAGTGCCAGTGCGGTCTCGAAGGTCTCACGCGCGTCATCCATTTCTCCGCGATCGAACAACGCCTGTCCAAGCACAATGTGACCGCTGATGTATCCCGGCTGCTGCGGAATGTGGGCGCGGCACATCTCAATCGCGCGATCAGAGTCGCCTGTCTTGCGATACTCGTTTGCGAGTCTGGCAAACACGCGCCGCGGGTTCTCACTGAACTGCCTCTCCAAATCGGAGATCAGGGACGATCGGTCCATGCAATACCCTCAGAAGATGCCGCAGACTCTCCGGCGGCGATTAAGCGTGAAGAATACCATATTCTGACGATTCAAGTCAATCGGAAGTGACATTCTCACTTGCTTTTATGCGATGTTCGGCGGTAGCTTTTTCGATGTCTTTCCCCCTTCATCTTATCGCCTCAGGAGTACCGCCCCGTGCTGCAAACGATGCGGAGCACCGCGAAATACGTCTGGATTGTAGTCGTTATCGCCTTTGTGGGCGTCTTTCTTTTCGCGGAGACATCCGGTCTTACAGATGGTAACGTCACGCGCGGAACAAGCATCGGCAAGGTCAATGGACAGGCGATTACAGTCGACTCCTACGATCGTGCTGTCCGTTCGATCACAGAGCGTGCGCAAAGAGACGGACGGGCACTCACTTTGGACGACCAGCGTCGGGCGGAAAACTCCGCGTTCGACCAGCTCGTCGATGATATACTCCTGCGCGCAGAGCTGAACCGTCGCGGCATAGTCGTGACCGACGAGGAGATTCGGCAAGCGGCACGCAGCTATCCTCCACCGGAGATCATGCAGTCTCCGGAACTCCAGACTGACGGGCAGTTCGACCCCGAAAAGTACCAGCGATATCTGAGCAGTCCCGGTGCCGGCGACGTGCGGCTGTATCTGGAAAACTACTATCGTTCCGAGATTCCGAGACAGAAGCTATCCGAACAGCTCGTTACGGGTGTTCATGTCTCCGATGCGCAACTATGGTCAATCTGGCGCGATCAACACGACTCCGCTGTGGCTTCATATGTGGCCTTGACCCCGGAACTAGTACCGGATTCGGCAGTGAAGGTCACAGACCAGGAGATCAAGACCTACTTCAGGGAGCACAGGACTGACTTCCGACATCTGCCCGGCCAGGCGAAAGTATCTGTCGTCAAGCTTCCGCGCGTTGTCACAGCCGCCGACACAGCTTACACGCGTGCGCGTGCGGAAGCACTACGGGCCGAGATAACGGGAGGAGCCAAGTTCGAGGACGTAGCCAGAAGGGAGTCGGTTGATTCGGCATCCGCAGCCCAGGGAGGGTTGCTAGGCCGGATAACACCAGCCGAGCCGTTTGTTGAAGAGTTCAAGAAGGCGGCGTTCGCGCTGAACGTTGGCGAGATCTCGCAGCCCGTTCTTTCACAGTTCGGTTATCACGTGATCAAGGTGGATGAAAAGAAGGGCGACACGATCGCCGTTCGGCATCTACTTCTTCGCGTTCAGCAGAGCGATTCGTCCGCGGCTGTAACGGATCAAAGGGCGGATCAGCTCGCACGCCTCGCGGGTGAGGCGGATGTGCCCACGAAGTTCGACGCCGCCGCTAAAGCAATGCAGCTACCCGTTTTTACTGGCTTGGCGATAGAGGGAGAGCCGCTCACCATAGCAGGCCAGTACGTCCCTGATGTCAGTGCCTGGGCATTCGGAGGCGCCAAGAAGGGAGAGTCAAGTGAGCTCATCGAGGCAGACGATGCATACTTTCTCGCGCGGATTGACTCGCTCGTTGAAGGAGGAGAGCCGAGCGTAGACAATTTGCGTGAGGAGATAAGCCGAACTCTGATGCGGCAGAAAAAAGTGGATGCCCTCCTGCCCCGAGCCGAACGCATAGCAACGGCCGTTGCGGGTGGAAAGACATTGGAAGAGGCGGCCCGAACCAGTGACGTGCAGGTGCAGCAAGCCGAAGCGTTTACGCGCACATCGGCGGTGCCAGGACTAGGGCGACTCAGCGAGGCGATCGGAGCTGCCTTCGGACTTCCGGTTGGAGCAGTTAGCGCGCCGGTGAAGACGCGCAACGGCGTATACGTCCTGCGCGTGGAACGCCGCGTCCAGGCAGATCGGACAGCCTGGGAAGTTCAGAAGGAAACTCAAAGAGCGAGTTTGCTCGATCAGATGCGCCGCCAACGCGTCCAGCAATTCATGGTCAACCTGCGACAAGCCGCGAAGATAAGCGATGATCGCGACAAGCTGCGACAGGCTCAGATCCAGAGCGCGGCCGGCTGAACCGCGGCGCAGCTCAGCCTAGCAAGCGCTTTGGCTCGGGGCGAGGAACCTCTTCCGGGGATACCGAAGCGGACACTGGGGCTTGCTCAGCTGCACGCCCACGTTCAACTCTCTCCTCGACTTCCGGCTCGTTGATCGAGCGATTCACATCGTTCATGCTCTTCTTGAACTCCTTGATTCCCTTACCGAACGAGCCTGCAATCTCCGGAATTCTCTTGGCGCCAAAAAGAAGCAGCACGACCAATAGAATGATCAGGATCTCGCCGAAACCAAAATTGCCGAAATTCATCATATCCTCCTAGAAAAGCGATCGAGCGATAACATACGCCACCAGCACTCCGGTCAGGCTCAATAATGTGACATCGAGTGCAACGGGGCCTATAGCGAATGTAATGATCACGAGATCTATTGATAGCGGACCGAAGGACGGCGTAACCCCGGTCGTCAGAAATTCCTTTACCGCTCCAGCTGGAAAAAAGCTCCGCGCGAACATCGTCATGAACCCGCCGACGATGAACCCGAGTGTTAGCACCAGAGCATGAAACCCCGGGCGGCGCCTCGAAGATCCCCGGTTATTCATTGGCTGCGATCCACAGCATATGCGATCGCGTCGTGTAATGCGGCGGATGCCGTCGATTCGGGCAAGTCGGCCAGGGCGGCATGCGCTTCCTCTGCAAACTGCTCGCCACGGTTGCGCGCATACTCCAGTCCGCCGTGCTCCGTTACGATTCCCGCTACTCTACTGATCTGATCTTCATCGGTATTTGAGCTCGCAAAGAGCGTTTCGACCTCCCTGCGCTCAGCCTGCGTCATTTTCGGAAGCACCGCAATGAGCGGTAACGTCACTTTATGCTCGCGAAGATCGGACCCAGCCGGTTTCCCCATTGACGCCTCGGTTGCCGTGTAGTCAAGCAGGTCGTCCGCAACCTGGAAAGCCATTCCCAGACACCTTCCGTAGCGGCTGAGAACGCTGCGGAAGTCCGGCGCGCCCGCGATGCAGCCGATTTCGCACGCCGCCGAAAGGAGCGATGCGGTCTTGGCCCGGATGAGGGCCTCGTAGTCGTCTTCGGAAAACTGCAGGGCATCCACAGCTCCAAGCTGGCGCATCTCGCCAACGGTCATCTCGTTCGTCGCCGAAGCAAGCGTACGCAGCACCTCAACATCCCCCAGCCGCGCCAACTCGGCAACCGCACGCGAGTACAGGAAATCTCCCATAATCACGGATATTTGATGACTGAACAACGAGTTCACCGTCGGCATGCCGCGCCGAAGCGCCGAATGATCGACCGAATCGTCGTGCACCAGGGTCGCCAGGTGAACCAGTTCTACCAGTGCCCCAAATGTCGCAGCGCGCGGTGCCGGGCGCCCTTCGATGGAGCTCGCCAGTAAAGTGAGAGTGGGACGGAACAGCTTGCCCTTCATTAACAGGAGATGCTCGCTGATCTGCTCGATCATGGGGAAATCCGCGACGACGATACGCCGAAGCTCCAGCGCAACCTGACCGAGGCGATCCTTAACCGGTGCCTGGATCTCTCCTAGCGAGGGAGTGACCGCGGAACGTGGCCAGGAAGCGCTCACCTGCCTGCGCTTTCCATCGCAACGAGCCGCTCGCCCACATCCTGAAACTGAATATCCACCGCGAAAACACGCTCGTAACTCTTCCTGGCATCGTCCCAGCGCTGGAGCTGTTCCGATGCCAAGCCAAGCAGATAGAGTACTCCGACGAGATCTTCGTCGCTCTGGGTACGATCCGCCACAGCGCGAGAAAGCAGGGTCGAAGCTATCTGAAATTGCTTCTTGTCCACGAAGCACTGTCCAAGAGCCTCATACGTTCGAACCCGGTGACCCGGGGAGCGCAATGCTTTTTGAAACTGAGCTATTGCTTCGTCCACAAGTCCCATTTCGCGGTAAGCGATGCCAAGATCGAAATGACTTTGATGATCCGACTCGTCGATGTTCAGCGCAACTCCTTGCTTGAATCTCTCGAGCATTTCAGCGAAATCGGCCTGTTGGTTATCGACTGGTTCGCTGACTCCTTCGGCTACCATTCGTGTCGATTTGGGTGTTTCGTCTTCGCGTAGCCAGTCCGAAAGGTTTACGTAGTCGTCCGAACCCGCCCGCGTCTTTTTCTCTGGCGACGGCGCCATCCGATCGGGGGCGGGGACAACTGGTGCTGCTTCCGCTGGTGGTGTCTGACTGAGTTTGACAGGTTCGGATATCACGGGCTGTGATTCGGGCGTGAATGTCGCGTCCAGTGCGTCCTGCGCGCGCGGATCGTCTGGCGCAAGCTCAATGACGCGTCCATATACAGAACGTGCTTTGTCTAGGTCCCCTGAGCGCAGTAGTGAATCGGCAAGCTCAACGTACGCGGTGACCAGGCGGGCGCGATCATTCATTCGGAAGGCGTACTCGACTCGCTTCTGATGATATCGAACGGAGTCGGGCTCGAGCCGCAAAATCTCGTCAACCAGCGCGCGCGCTTCAACGAGATTGCCGTCCTCCTCGAATCCCGCCATTGAGACATCCAACTCGTGCATCCCCTGCTCACGGGCACCCTCTTCTAGAAGCGCCTCACCGGCCTGTCTGTGCAAGAGCCAATTGCGCGGTTCGTCGAGCAATCGGTCCAGAATAGCCTCGGAGCGGGTATCGGCGGCAAGCGGGAGCGCATGAAGATCCGTAGCGGACAACGGTGCAGTGGGCTCCTCCAGGGTACCGTCCATTATGAACGAATCATCCAGCCCATCGGATGCCGCCTCGAAGAATTCAACCGGCTTGCTGACAACCTCGCCCTGAGCTGGCGCATTCAGCTCAGCCGCATCCCATTCAGTCTCGATTTCCAGGGATGGAATTGACATCAGCGGCTCATCGCCGAGATAGGAAGGGTCGCCACCAGCAGGAGGGGACGACATCGGCTCATTTACGGGGATGAGCGGCAGATCATCGCTATTCCACGGTTCGAGTTCGGCATCGAACGAGAATGACGTTTCGGCAATCTCAAACTCGTTCGAGCCCGGCGTGTTGGTGTCGACTCCCCCGGAATTCAGCGATACCTCCGCGTCCACAGCTGAAGTCGGCTCCAGGCCGACCAGCTGCAATACGTCCGGCTGGTCGTCAATGCTTTCGAACGTATCCCGATCGAGAGCCAGAAGCGGCAGTTCTCCTCCAAATGAGGCATCCAGTTCCTCCGCAGACAGACTTGCGCCGTGCTCGATGCCAGGGAGCGGAGTTGCTTCCAGGAGGAAATCGGGCTGGATCAGTGCGAGATCATCTGCGATTACCACAGGCCGCTCTGGCTCTACGTGCCGTACAGATTTCGTATCCGCGTTATCGGCAGTGGTCGCCGGATTGGAATACTGCAGGTCGAGAAACACGAGTTCGCTCGCCTTTGGAGAGAGCATATTGACGCCACGCCTGGGCTCGATGCTCGGATCTATGGCCTTCATTCGATCGAGAGTCGCGTGTGCGTCATTCGCACGGCCATCGGCGTGGTATTTCTCGTACAGAGTTTGGAGTTGGTGAATTGCCTCGCTCTTCCGGTCCTCCCGCACTAGCTGATCCGCAAGCATCAGCCGAATGTCATCCTGGTCGGGACATAGATCGGCGAATTCGGTGAGCGCTCGAAATGCCTCGTTGAGCTGGCCGGCACGCTGCATCCGCCCGGCATACTCGAGGAAATTCTGCTTCGCGTCGTTCGTAAACCCTTTCTGAGCGCTGATCTTGCCGAGCTTGTAATAGATGATGCTGCGGCCGGGGGTGTTGCGTAGAATCTTGTTACATAGAGCGATAGCGTTATTGAAAAAACCTGCATCCGCATACAGGTCTACCGCTTTCTCGTAATATCCGACGGCCTCCGCAACATTACCCTGACGCAGTACCAGATCTCCAACGCGGTTGTACAACGCTACATCAGCTTCTTCTACGTGCTCGTCCATTTCATGCAGAATCTGCACGTATTTCGCGAGCGCTTTGTCGAACTGTCTCTTATGCTCAAACTCCGCTGCTTGTTTCTTCAGCTTCGCGATATTCGACATCTGCTTGAAAGCGCTCCGTGAGCGGGACCATTGACTCCCGGCACGGTGGGAGCGCAAACGTTAACTTACTCATAAGTCACACGGGTGACAAGGTTTACCGCGTACCCACGAGCCTCGACACCGGCGATCGCCGTACCAATAAGGCAACTCCCGTGCATCCTCTGCCTCGAACAAAGCCAGATCGGCGGAAAAACCTGGCGCCAGCTGTCCAGTGTCACCTGCCAGCGCGAGCGCCGCGGCGCCATTGACTGTCGATGCAATCAACACCTCGGCAACGCTCATTCCAAGCTGGCTGACACCAAGGGTCAGGATCAGAGGAAAGTTTACCGTGGGCGACGTGCCAGGGTTGAAGTCCGTTGCCAGCGCAACCACAGCTCCGCTATCGATTAGCGCCCGCGCGGGAGCTTGCCGTTGTCGCCCCAGAAAGAAGAGAGTTCCAGGCAAAAGGGTGGCGACTGTTCCGGAGGCCACCAATGCGCTGATGCCATTCCGGGATATGGCCGCGAGGTGGTCTGCTGACGTTGCGCCAATCTCTGCCGCGAGTTCGGCTCCTCCCGAGGGTTCGAGTTCGTCAGCATGCAGTTTCGTCGCGAGGCCCGCTCCACGTGCGGCATTGAGAATCAGTCGCGTTTCGGCGACGGTGAAGACACCCGGTTCGCAGAAGACATCCGCAAAGCGGGCAAGCTTCGCTGCCGCGATGGCCGGCAGCATTTCTCCCAGTAACAGGTCGATGTAGGAATTACGACCGGACTCGGATTTCCTGTGCTCCAACGGTATCTCGTGCGCACCGAGCCAGGTGGGAATCAAGCGAAGCGGTAGTGCTTCGCTCAAGCGAGCAATGACTCGCAGGAGCTTGAGCTCGTCCTCCGTCGTGAGGCCGTATCCGGATTTGACTTCCAGAGTCGTGGTACCGTGCGACGCAATGCGAAGAAGGCGCCCATGCGCCAGGGCGAAAAGATCTTCCTCGTCGCGCGCCCGGACATCGCGCACTGAGGCGTGAATTCCACCGCCCCGTGCCGCGATGTCCATGTAGCCTTGCCCCGCGGCCCGCATCTCCTGCTCCTCGTACCGGGGACGTCCAAACACAGAATGAGTGTGGGAGTCAACGAGGCCTGGAATAACGACGCAACCCCGACAGTCGATCCGCTCAGAGCCGGGCATTGCTCGATCCAAATCATTGACCGGTCCAACAGCAACAATACGCTCGCCTTCCACCGCGACAGCGACATTGTTCAAGATGCCGGCATCACGCATCTCAACGCCGCGCCGACCTCTTGGCGGACCAGCGCACGTGACCACCTGTGACGCGTTGACAAAAAGAAGGCGCATGCAGAAGCCGGCGGGGGTGCTAGGCTGTCACGTCTCGCAAGCGCGACAAGGTAAGCGGCGCTTGGGCTTCTCCACGGCAAGCGTAGTAGCACGCGTTGCAATCAATGGCTTCGTACTTCTTGAAGTTCGTCCAGTGGAAATCGACAGGGAAATCAGGGCACCGCCGCACGTGGCCCGTCGGACTCAAATGAATTGTGCGCATGCCGGAAAAGCATGGTTCTTTCATCTCGCCGCGAAAGTAGCGTGGGACTTGTGAGAGGTAATAGTCAGAGCTTACCACCACCCCTCTATTACGCTTCTTGAAAGCGAGCAGCTCTGCGATGACGTTATCAAGATGCTCGAGCTGCTCCCGGCGAACAAAATGATTTGCGTTGCCGTTCTTGAGATCGGTATATGTGCTAAAGGCGACTCCGACGCCCAGTTCCTTGGCGCGATGAACAATGGGCATGATCTGATCGAGGTTGACGTCCTTGATGACGGTGTTGAACCGTATGCTATCGATGCCCCGTGCGCGCATTGCCGGAACAGTGCGCATGATCTTCTCGGTCAGCCCGGGAATGTGACGCGCCTCGTCGTGGCGTTCGTCGAGAAAGTCCAGCGATATACTGAATTGATTGAGTCCCGCCGCCCAGAGCGAAAGGGCACGCTCGACCGTGAGCATGCCACCGTGGGTGATCATCGACATGTATTTTGTGCGCACAGCGGCATTTACAGCCGAAACGATTTCCTCCAGATCGCGCCGAAGGGTCGGCTCTCCACCCGTGAAAATGATCATGAACGGATTGAAGTAGCGCGCAGCATCCGCGAAGGATTTGAGCTCGTGCGCTTTTGCTTCGGCAGGCGTTTTCCAGTAGTCACAGAAAGAGCAACGCGCATTGCAGCGCATCGTTACCTCAAAGTGCACTAGCAGAGGGAATCGCTTGAGATGCAGATAGGCGTATTTTGCGGCAAACAGCGGCACGTGCCATGGCTTGAAGCGCTGCGATAGCATCAGCCTCGAGTTTGAGGGTCAGGAGCCAAGGAGGACATGGGGATGTGGATTTGGTGCTCGCGTGCGGTGAGTCGAGCGGTTTCATAACCCGCATCCGCATGGCGAGCGACCCCGATGCCAGGGTCATTTGTCAGAACGCGCTGTAAACGGACACGCATTTCCGGTGTACCATCAGCGACGATCACCTGCCCAGCATGCAGGGAGTTCCCGATTCCCACTCCACCTCCATGGTGGAAGGATACCCAGGAAGCCCCGCTCGCTACATTCAGGAGTGCATTCAGGATTGCCCAGTCGGCAACAGCGTCGCTGCCGTCGCGCATGGCCTCGGTTTCCCGGTACGGTGACGCTACGCTTCCCGTGTCCAGGTGATCTCGACCTATGACTATCGGAGCGGAAATCTCCCCCGATGCGACGAGATCATTGATTGCCACACCGAAGCGGGCACGTTCGCCCTGACCCAGCCAGCAGATTCGTGCGGGGAGCCCCTGAAAATGAATTTTCTCCCGCGCCAGAGTAATCCATCGGTGCAAGTGTTCATCATCCGGAAACAGGTCAAGCACCAAATCATCTGTGCGGTGAATGTCTGCCGGATCTCCGGAGAGCGCGACCCAGCGAAACGGGCCCTTACCCTCACAGAATAGCGGGCGCACATATTCCGGAACGAATCCCGGAAAGGCGAACGCGTCGGCAACTCCGGCATCAAAGGCCACGGTGCGGATATTGTTGCCATAATCGAACGTCACGGCACCCCGGCGCTGCAATTCCAGCATTGCGCGCACGTGAAGAACCAGCGATTCGGTTGCACGCCGCTCGTATTCGCGCGGGTCGTTCTCACGCAACAGCGCCGCGGCGCCGAGTGGCATGCCGGCCGGTAAGTAACCATTCAGCATGTCGTGCGCGCTTGTCTGGTCTGTGACTACATCAGGAGTAATCCCTCTGCGAACGAGATCCGGGATGACTTCCGCCGCGTTTCCGACCAGTCCCACCGAGAGCGCCGAACCCAAGCGGCATGCGTCATCCACCCACCGGAGCGCCTCGTTCAAGTCGGCGGTCTTTCGATCACAGTAGCCTGTCGCGACGCGCTTATCGATGCGAGACTCGTCCACCTCGACGCCCAGGAATACTCCGCCTGCCATGGTGGCTGCGAGCGGCTGAGCACCGCCCATTCCGCCCAATCCAGCGGACAGAATGAAGCGGCCCGTCAACGAGCCGCCGAAGTGTGCACGCGCCACCGCACCGAACGTTTCGTACGTTCCCTGCAGAATTCCCTGCGAGCCTATGTAGATCCACGAGCCAGCCGTCATCTGACCGTACATCATCAAGCCGCGGCGCTCCAGATCCCGAAAAACGTCCCAGGTCGCCCAGCGTCCGACAAGATTGCTATTGGCGATCAACACGCGCGGAGCTGACTCGTGCGTGCGGAACACACCCACCGGTTTACCGCTCTGAACCAGAAGTGTTTCATCGTTCTCCAGCGCGCGCAACGACGCGACTATCGCGTCAAAGCACTCCCAGTTTCGCGCTGCCTTACCTGTGCCGCCATATACAACCAGGTCCTCGGGACGCTCGGCCACCTCGGGGTCGAGGTTATTCATGAGCATCCTGAGCGCCGCTTCCTGCTGCCAACCCTTGCAAGAGAGCGTATGTCCACGCGGCGCGGGGCCAGTAGTTCGTGTTGCTGTCCGCGAAGCCGTGGTTTTCGCTTGCGTTGCTGGCGTCACGTTGTACCTCCTGATGCCAGCAACTCGAATGCTCCCATCTCAATTGCCGCCGCGAGTTGCGCGATGTCACCTCCGAGAACACGGTCTCGGCCAAGCGGTGGAACGAATGCCCGAACGGTGGCATGAGCGGAAACAAGGCGCGTACCGGGCTTCAGCGGTGCTCGATAGTCAATCGCCTGCGCCGCGCACATCAGCTCGATCGCGAGGATGTTCCGCACGTTGTTGACGATCCGGCGCAATTTCCATGCGGCGCCCATCGCCATTGGCACGACATCTTCCTTGTTGCCGTCAGTGGGTATGGTGTCCACGCTCGCCGGGTGCGAGAGCAACTTGCACTCGCTCGCGAGTGCGGCGGCGGTTACCTGGGCCATCATGAATCCTGAGTTTACTCCCGCATCCGATGTTAGAAATGGAGGAAGCCCCTGGTTGAAGTCCGGATGCACCAGCCGGTCGATGCGACGTTCGGCTATCGTCGCGAGATTCGTCAGGGCGATTGCCATCACGTCGAGCGCAAGCGCGACCGCCTGCCCGTGGAAGTTACCCCCGCTGAGCATCTCTCCGTTCTCGAGAACCAGAGGATTATCGGTCGCTGCGTTCAGTTCTCGTGAGATCATTCCCTCCGCAAATCGCAAGGCGTCGAGCGCCGGGCCATGCACCTGCGGCATGCACCGGAGCGCGTAGGCGTCCTGGACGCGAGAGTCGCCATGCCGGTGCGACTCACGGATCTCGCTACCTTCGAGCAGTTGCCGAAGCAGTGACGCGGAGTCCGCCTGGCCTATCTGGCCCCGCGCTTCCTGAATGCGTGCATCGAAAGCCACCGGAGTTCCCAGCACGCCTTCGAGCGACATGGCGCCGGCCACGTGGGCAACGTTCCAGAGACGTCGCGCGTCCACGCACGCCAACGCGGCGATTGCGGTGTGTGCTTGAGTTCCGTTGATCAGGGAAAGACCTTCCTTGGGCGCGAGAACCACGGGCTCCAATGCCGCCTCCTCAAGCATCTCCTTCGCATTTCCGTCGCGGCTTCCATTCAGGACCTTTCCTTCACCTATCATTGCGAGAGCGAGATGCGCCAGGGGCGCAAGATCCCCGCTCGCACCAACGCTGCCCTGCTCCGGAATTGGTGGATGCAGTCCGGCGTTGAGCATTCCCGTCAGCAGATCCACAAGAACAGCACGGGCTCCCGAAAACCCCTTGGCTATGACGTTGGCTCGTAACAGCATCATGGCGCGCACTTCGCGCTCCGGAAGTAACGGCCCTACTCCAGCCGCGTGACTCCGGACGAGGTTGACCTGAAGCTCGGCGAGTCGTTCCGGTGGGATCGCTATGTCGGACAGCTTGCCAAAGCCGGTGGTTACTCCGTAAGCCACGCCGCCGCGCTTGATTACATCCTCCACGACAGCGCGCGTACGCGCCATTCGTGCTCGCGCGCCGGGCGCGAGCGCCACGGGCATGCGGCCGACGGCGACCGCATGGACATCAGAGATGCCTAGCGAGTCGCCGTCGAGGAGAATGTTGTCTGGCATGGAACGAATAGTCCCATGCCAGACACTGCAATTCAAGGGTTTGAATCCGCTACTTATGGCATTGCTGGCCAATCGGTGACGGGGGGTGGGAAGCGGGAGGCAACAGCAGTTCGGTCCTTCCGCCTCCCGCAGAGTTCGGTATCAGAATCCGCCGGTGCCGCTAACCGTGATGCGCTTTAGCTCCGGGTTTCCGCGGTCGCTCTGATACGACCAGTCCAGAATCACGTAGTCCTTCGACACATGGCTTACCCGAACTGCGCCGTAATGCAGCCCGTCACCCAGCAGGGTCTCGAAAACGTACGCGAAGCCGGGCAGCGCCTCGATCGAGCTTGCCGAATATCCACTCACAGGCGCGAGGTCAACGGAGGTGAGGTCGTCCACGGTTGTGTTGCCATACAGAGCGATGCGAACGCCGGCGCGGATAGGGTTGAACCAGAGCGACCCATCACCGCGACGCTCCACACGAAAGTCGATATCGGACCGATCGCCTGGTACAACCGACCCGAAGGCGACACTGGTTGCATCAAAGAATTGGAAACCGCTCCTCGAGAGGGATGACTCCTTGGCATACACGACGATATTGCGAGCATCGTAGCGTGGTGTATCGGAGCGGGGGCGTGTCCAGATGCTTTCGTGACCGTCGGTGCTGATGGCGCTCACTGTGAAGCAACGCGGAGCGCCGTTTGGAAGTCCGGTTGCAAGAAAGTCCTCCGATACTGTGGAACCTTCCAGCACCCAGTTCGCATCGTCGCACAGATCCTTGTCCAGATCATACGGCGTCGAGTACACGCGATAATGGCCGAAGAGCGACGGGACCGCGTCTCTGGAATTTGTGGGCCACGAAAGCTGAACGGCTCGATCGAGGGAAATCGAGACGATCTGGGCCGGAGCGGGAAGCTGGTTCCGCTCGTCCACGGTAATGGTGTTGGACGGGCGGCTCTCGTCGCCGAAATCATCCAGTGCGGCCACGTAGTACTGCAGGTGCGGAATTCCCACATCGTGGAACGAGCTCGATGTTGTCTCGGCACGACGGCTCCACTGCCCTGAAGTAGACCCGCGAGAATAGACGACAAAGCTTTCTATGCGCACATCGCCAGGGTCGGTCCAACGAAGAAGGATGCCCTCGGGTGCCCGTGAATCGCCACTGGGAATGAGTTCGTAACGCAGGTCGGAGGGCGCTTCGACACCGGTGTCAGCGACTGGGTCGGTGATACTATCACCGGTTCGTGTGCACGCTGTCAGCGCGAGCGCTGTGCCCAGCAGCACGAGGGATGCACGCATGGTGGCTCCAGAGAGAGGTTGCCACTGCGTATGCGCATTGCGCGGACCTATTAACGGTTGGCGGTCAAAGCGCGGGCAGATAACGAGTTACGAAATCACGGCGATAGCGCGTGTCCACGCGCGCGGACAGCCGTGTGCGCGCGACAAGAGACAGAACAACGGGGAGTGGGGGTTGGGGAGTGCCACAACTCCATTGCCGAGCGTTGGGCTCTGTCCGTGACTGGCTAGCGCCCACGCGGTTACTCCCCATCCCCCATCCCCCACTCCCTAGAATGTCGGCCTGTACGTACGCCGGTTGTAATCGAACTTGAGATCCGGCTCCGCCTTTAGCGATATGAAGAAATTGAAGGCGAAATTGCCGTTGGGAGCCTGGGTGAAGGCAAAAATGGCGCGCCAATCGTGTAGGTCGCGCTGCAGGGTGACGGTGTGGTCAGCGAACTCGTCACGCTGGAAGTCGTATGACGTCGTCCACTGCACCGCCCATTTGGGCGTGAGATTGAAGGTAAAGTCTCCTCGCATTGTGGTCTGCGGGGGAAAGCGCGTAACTCTCCCTCCCTCAATGGTGGTTGGAACCGAGTCGCGCTGCTGCTGCGCCGAAAGGAGGCAGCGTTGTTGCTCAAAGGAGTCCAGGAAAACCCGGCATCGTTCGAGTGGGTCGAAGTCAATGACGTTTTCGCCCCGGATCGGGCGACTTCGGTTCGATGAAAAGCTGAGCTGCGCTTGCCATTCCTGCGTAGGGGATATGCCGAATGGATTCCGGCTTCCGGCCGAACCCGCTATGAGTGCTGACTGGACCGATGGCAGCGGATCGCCCACTTCCGTACGCGACCGCTGGTCCGCAAGGGTATCCGTAGACGGCACCGCCTTGCCGAAAACACGCTGCAGAATCGCGAAGGGGTTCCTATCCTTGCCGATCGAGAATGAAGCATCGACGCTGGTCCGATACGGTTTGAACCTCGCCGAGTCGTTGGCCGGATTGCCTTCGAAGAGGGAATAGTTGGACCTGAAATTGAAACCTGGAATCAGCTCAGACCTCAGTCCGTACGAGAATGACGTGGTCGTCACTCCGTTTGCCTGCTTCGCCCGCTCGAAGTCGTAGTTCAGCGATGACACGTCGATTTCAAGCAGCTTTACCTTGCGGCCAGCACCAGGAGCAGTGTCAGTCGGGCTCTTGAGCTTCGCCTCAAAGTACTGCCTGAGTCCGAGCGACACCTCGTTTCGCGTAAGATCGCCGAGATAACCTACACGCGTTCGATTGAGTGCGGCGAGAAACTGATCGCTTACACCTTGACCGCTTGGCGCGAAGCTGTACGTGACAGACGGTGAGATGGAGTGCCTGATGCGCGAGATGGGACCAAAGCCGGGAAAGAACGCAAAAAACGTCGGCGACGCACTAACTCCGTAAGCGAGTCGCTTTCCCTGACGCACATACTCCCCACCCGAGAGAACTGTTCGTACCATGAACGGGGCTGAACCATCGATGTTCTGGATGTTGATCTGAGGTACCACGTTCCAGGTACCTCGAAGAAGTGGCGGCAGCGCAAATCCAGTCGACCAGTCTATGTTCGTGCGAAAATCCTTGCTGTAAATGCGATCGCTCTTCCGGGATGTGTCCCGCACGTCGGGATACACGGTAAAGCGCTGCGGAAAGTCGTTCTCGGTGTCGTTGATCGAAATGGAATTGGACCAGTCAAACCCGAAAATGCGAACCGGTGTGGAAAAATTGAGTGTGCTTACCCGCGAATCTCGCCTGACGCGCGTGCTGTCCAGCGTTCCGTCAGCTCGGGGAGTGTATCGTTGCGACAACGGCCCCCCAATCAAATCCTGATTGAATGACTGGCTGTTGCTGACACTCAGGCCTGGACTCCACACCAGCCACGGCGCCACATCGATCGGCTTCGTTGACAGCGTCACGTTTGGAAAGCTCTGTTGCACCTGATCCCGCCCGGGGTACTGCGTGCGCGAACCGCCCACATTGAGCGAGAATGGGCCAAGCCCCTGCTGGTAGTTCAACTGCGAGGAGATCGTCGCAAGCGCCTGCGAGGCCGTGAATGCCTGGCGCTGAGTGAGCTGTGTGCTCGTCACATAGTTCAGATTTGCGCTTACCCTGCTTTTCAATGAGAAATCCTGATTATGCGACCAGGAAAGCCGCGTATTGGTTCGCCCATTGTCCCAGTTCTCGTGCGACGCCGCCATGCGTCCGCCGAGGAACCGGTCGATCCAGCGGTACTGCCACTCGGCATTATATCGCGACCATCCGGGATCGGCATCGGAACCGCGCGCTCCGCTTCGCCAATCGAAGGAGACGATCGCATCCATGTAGTCGCTGATTGCGAAATAGTATCCGAGATTCTCTATCTGCCGCCGGTACGAGGGGGTATTTCGCACTATGTCGCTGAGCCCGATACGGGGCGAAAGTATCCCGCTTCGCCGGCCCGACCGCATATCCTGAAAGATGAACGGAAGCCACATCACTGGAATGTCGGCGATGTACAGTACTGCGGGACGCGCAACAAGGATATTCTTGGTCACCACCTTCATATCGCTTGACTTGAAGTGGTAATGCGGCTCGGACAGATCGCAGCTCGTGACCGTACCATCATGCGCATAGAAAACGCGCCTGGCCTCCGTACCCGCGCTGTCGGTCCGGAAGCCGGTGTTCTTGCCCTCTACAAACCACGTTTGACCATTTTGCTCGGTGGACGTGCTGAGGCTGCTCACTGTTCCGGCGCGCGTAGCGATATTGTATTGCAGCTCGCCCTCCGCTATCAGGTCGCCGCCGGTCTGACTCGGGTCGCGTAGTATCACCGTGTCGCCGAATGCAACAATGGTCTTCGTCGCATCGTTGAAGGTGACAGAGTCTCCGGTAAGAACTGCCTGCTCCCGCTGTATGGCCGCATCGCCCCGAAGGTTCATGCGACGGTCAGCTGCGTCGAAGGTCACCTTGTTCGCCTGGTAGCGGGTCACGACATAGCCCTCTCTCGCGAGTAGAGCCTGCATGACGGAATCCTCCGGGGCCCATTGCACCAGATCTCGCCGAACGGTATCCCGCCCCGCTGTATCTCCGGGCAGGCGTGGCTGAACGCGCGGGAGATTCGTGATCGTGTCTCGCGTTGGTCGCGTCGGTATGCGGGGGCGCTGCTGCGCTGCCAGCTCGCTGCCACACGCCACGAGAACCACCGCAACCCACAGGCTTCTCATGCAGGAACCTCATCGCCCGTGTTGGCCGCCGCCTCAGCTTCTTCCCTCGCTTTCCGGCGGTCTTTCCGTCGCTGAATTGCGTACGAGAGTACCAAGCTTACTTCAAAGAGAAAGTAGAGCGGCACCGCCATCGCCAGAAGCGACATAAGATCCGCACCGGGAGTTATGAGCGCCGATCCGACCAGGCAGAGCACCACAGCGTGACGACGATATTTGGAAAGCATCTGCGGCGTCACTATTCCCAGTGCCGTGAGCACGATGATCACGATCGGCAGCTCGAAAGTCGCGCCAAAGGCGAGCGACATGCTGATGGCGAACCCGAAGTAGTCAGCCGCCGAAATCATCGATTGGAGGGATTCGGTCTGCAAACCGAGAAGAAATCGGAGGGTAAGCGGAAGGATTATGAAGTACGCGAGGGCCGCTCCCGCTACGAACAGCAGCACGGCAAACGCGATCATCGGGATAATGATGCGCTTTTCGTGGCGATGCAGCGCTGGTGCCAGGAACGCCCACAGCTGGTAAAGTATGACCGGTAGTGCGAAGAGTATCCCTACCGAGAACGCAGCCTTCATGATGATCGAGAAAGGGTCACTGGGGTGTGTGAAGATCAATTTCTGACCCTGAAGCAGCGGCGTTATTGGACGCGCCAACAGTCCTATGACGTCGAATTGCATGACTACCACAAAACCTGCGATGACACCCAGCGTGAGCGCTCCAAGTGACCACAAGAGACGCCAGCGCAATTCCTCGAGGTGATCGAGGAACGGCATCTCGGCGCCAGATCGTGTTTTCTTCAGGAATGCCATCGGTCTTGGTCTACTTCATGTCACGCAGGCGCTCGCGCGCCAGCGCCGCCTCGTCCGAGCGCGGATATCTCTCGATCAGCTGCGTGAGAAGCGCGCGTGCAGCGGGTGAGTTGCCTGCCCACTCGACACCTAGCGCCCGCTTGTACAGCGCCGTTGAAGCACGCGGCGACGCCGGATATCGCTCCGCTACGATAGCATAAGCTGAATCGGCGGCTGATCGATTGCCCTCAGCGCTGAAGGCTTCGCCCAGGTAAAATTGAGCTTCACCCGACACGTCGGAAGTCGGGTACTGCCGCAGCAATTCCTGAAACCCCGTTCGAGCCGCGGACGCACTGCCTCTGCGGAGCTGATCGAGTGAAAGCTGAAAGAGAGTGTTCGGTCCGGGTGCCGGGGCGGCGGAAGTAACCGCCGAAACCGGAGCTGGTGCGTTTGTGGGCGCACCAGGTTGTGCGCTCGTCGATGGCGGAGTAGTTAAGGCGCCACCCGAAGGAACCGGCACCGCTTCCAGCGTTCTCTGTTCCAGCGCAGACCTCAGCTCCTGCAGCCGGCGCTGGCTTTGACCGCTCAACTCCTGCACCTGTATGAGCTGCTGACTGAGCGAGTGCAGCTCGCCACGCGCGTCCCCTTGAAATCTGTTCAGCCGGCCGCTCACCAGGCTCAACGAATCCACCACCGTGCCGAGTGCGACAATCACCTGTGATAGTTGGGCACGTGTCGCGGAATCCGACTGGGTGTGCTGCACGCGTGTTGCAAGTACGTCCGCCTGAAGCAGACGTACATCCTCGCGCGTGGCAAAACAGGCTGCCATCGGCAGCAGCGCCAAGGGAGCCAGCCGCTTGAGAAAACGGCTCATCAGGAAGGAGGCGTCAATCGATCACCACCCGCGATGATCTCGAACTCACCGCGACGGTTCTGTGACCACGCTGATTCATCGGAACCCTCCATCGTCGGCTGCTCCTCTCCATAGCTGATAATCTCGATGCGCGATTCGGCCACACCGCGCTGGGTAAGGTAGCGCTTGGCCGCCGCGGCGCGCCTCTGGCCCAGCGCCAGATTATGTTCGTCGGAGCCTCGGTCGTCCGCATGTCCCGCAACACGAAGACGAACCGACTGATTCGTGTTCAAAATCGGGATCTTTGCATCGAGCGCTGCTCTTGCTTCGTCGCTCAGGCCGTCGCTGTCGTAGTCGAAATACACCGGAGCTGTAAGAGTGCTCCGCACTTCGGCCAGCCGCGCGGCCTCTCGCGCCGAGTTTTCAGCTGCCTGGGCGCGGGTGAGAGAGTCACGACGCGCAGCATCCGCGCGCGTAGCGGAGTCAGCGAGGGCTCGTTCAGCCGCGGCGACAGAATCCTGGTTGATTTCGGGCGTCGGCGGGGGCGGTGGCTCCTTCTTTCGGCAGGCACCCGCCGAGGCGAGGAGGATTGCGGTGGCCATCGCGAAAACGACACGAGCACGAAGCAGCATGTAGGGTCTCCGGTTGATGAGTAGGTTTTTCATGAGCGGAACATTCACGGCACGACGGCGGGCAATATGGGCGACCACGCTGCGAGACGCGCGCCACCGGCGCGTGTCAATTGACGCGTCCTTCCCGTTTCGGCGTCCAGTACCCAGAGCTGCTTCGATCCGGAACGGTTTGACGTAATAACCAAATGGCGGCCATCAGGAGCCCAGGACGGGTCTTCGTTGCTTCCCTCACTGGTGAGCTGCTTCATGCCACGATCGCGAAGATTAATCGTGACGATCTGAAAGCGCCCATCAACGCGCGACTGAAAAGCAACTCGGCGTCCATCGGTCGACCACGATGGTCCTGATCTGTAGCTGGTCTCCCCAAACTGAAACGGCGTTAAAAGCTCGGCGTTGGCTCCGTCTACATCCATGACATAAATCTCCGGATGTCCCGACCTTCCGGAAGTAAAGGCCAGACGACGGCCATCAGGGCTGAACGACGGTGATGTATTGTCAGTGCCCCTTCCGACCGTGATTCTGCGAACGGGTCCGGCTTCGGACGCGTTTACCATCACCAGGTCCGTCCCGCTTTCCGCTCCATGCGCGTACACAATCGATTCACCGTCCGGCGACCATTCCGGCGTGATGTTGAGCCCGGCGGCAGTCGTAAGGCGGCGAGAGCTGCCTGATGAAAGGTCTGTGACATGGATTTCCGTTCCCCGATCCCCGAACTTGCTGAAGGCGATATGACTGCCCTTGGGGTGCCAAGCGGGCGACAGTGATGTTGAGCCCTGGGTAAGGGCGTGATCAACCGCGCCATCTGAATCGATAACGTGAATCTGCTTGTTGCGCACGTACAGAATACGCGATTGAGCGCTACCGCGTGTTCCGGAAATCCAGCGTACTATCTCGTCAGAAATTCCATGTAGTGCCATGCGCCAATCGCCACTCATCGGTGCGGAAGGCAACGGGAAGTTGCGCGTCTCCACGATGCGAGCCTGCCCCACGTCATGCACGCCGATAATCACCCCGCCGGCTGTAAGGTTGCCTTCAACAACGGCCGCTGCCCCAAGAGTTTTCCAGAGACCGTAGTTGGGCGCACGACCGCCACTTCCGCGCGCTGCGTCGAACGGCACAGCACTCGTTGACGTTACGACTTCAACCCGGTCGCTGAAGTCGAGATCCCGGGATAGTATCGCTGCAACGCTGTCTCCGCCGGCGCCGGCTATGGGTAAAACGACAACAACCGGTTTCGTACCTGGCTGGTACGTAAGACCGATGCGAACGCCTTTCTGGGTGGTGTCCTGGGCGGATGCAACCGTCGCTGTCAAAACCATCGCGGTGATGGAGAGCAAGAATCTCGAAATCGTCACCGGATGGCCTTTGGATCGAAGCTGAAAACCACGGGAAGCACATCATCCGGAAAGCCGTCAGGCAAAGGTCCGAAGGCGCGTGCGTTGCCGGCCTGCTCGATTGCGCCCTGTGCATCGAGATCGAATGCGAATACTCCGGAGCGTGTGACGAACTGAATGATGACTGCAGATCCGTCCCGGCGGATGAGAAACTTGATCTCCGCCCTCACGGCCGCGCCGCCTGGCGGGTCAAATCTGATAGCTATCTGCCGAACGATGTTCTCCAGATAGCCGGGATAGGGGAACTCGATCCCTTCGGTGCGCACAGTGGCCACGTCGGTGCCCCGCCCTCCGACGGGGCCTCCGCCAGCGGCCTGCGGCCGCGGCGGTTGGGAAAGCGGAGCTTCTGTAGCGGTCGCCGGCGTCACCCGCGGCGTCTGCCTGCGAAGCACTGGTACTGTAGCCTGACGCGCAACTGGCTCTGCTTCCGGCGGTCTCGGTCGAGCGGGAGTTGGGGCCGTGCGATCGCGAGCGCGCGGCTCAGCCCCCACTGTACCGGCGACGCGCGGACCCGCCGGCGCCGCCACAATGTCCACTCGATAAACCGGCGCGTTCGCAGGCGGAGCATCGGGACGCAATAGAAAGGTTGCCGACAGAGCCACAGCGTGCAGAATAATGGAGGCGCCAATCGGACCCGCCAGCGGAGGGCGCGCCGCCGATTGCGACTGAAGAGCGGCGGCACTCAACGCCCTTCCTCGGGCTCGGCGACCAGACCCACATCTCCCACACCCGAAGCGCGCATGACGGCCAACACACGTACAACCTCTCCGTACGGCACGGTCTCGTCAGCGCGCAGATACACGCCGTCTCGCCCACGGGCCGAGGCGAGTGATTTGAAGCTGGCGCGGAATTCAGCATACGTGAGACGCGTCTCATCCACGAAAATCTCGCCGCGTCGGTTAACTGTTACCACGAGTCCCGTTTTTGGCTCCAACGCCCGTGCCTCAGCCTTCGGCAGTGCCACATCGACGCCGCCCTGCATAATGGGGGCGGTGATCATGAAGATGATCATCAGCAGCATCATAACGTCGATGAGACTGACCACATTGATCTCAGCATTGAGCGGCATGCCCGTCCTCGAGCGACGGCGTGACATCAGCCCGGCATCTAAATGCGTCCCTCGCGCACCATCATCGCAATCAGCTCCGAGCCAAAGTTCTCCAATTGGGTTTCAAGGCGGTTTACACGGCTTGCGAAAATGTTGTACCCGAACACGGCTGGAATTGCCACCGCGAGCGCTGCAGCGGTCGCGATGAGCGCTTCCGCCACCCCGGGAGCAACAGCTCCAATATTACCGGAGCCTTGTGTGGCTATCCCGACGAACGCGTCGATCACACCGAGTACCGTACCGAGAAGACCAATGAGGGGACTGACGGAGCCTATCACAGCCAGCCACGGAATGTAGTGCGCGAGACGCTCGCGTTCGTCCGATGTTTCGGAGTCAAGGATCAGCCGCAAGGCTTCTACTTGTGAACCGCTGAGCGGGGAAGACGCAACCTCACGTAATGCACCAGGTTTCATTTCGGCGAAAAAGTTGATAGCGCGATTGAATATCCGGGTGAATGGGCTGGCGGGGCTTCGCCGCACAATCAAGTCCACCTCCTCCAGCCCCGATGCGCGCTCGAAGTCGTGATTGAATCCCCGCCCCGCCACGGTCACGCCACGCAGCTCGCGCCACTTGAGCGCCATCACCATCCAGCTTACAAGGGACAGGACGACGAGAAGGATCAGCACGAATTTCGTCATGACCGAAGCGTGCGTAATCATCTCCCACGGCGTCGTTGGGACAGCAGCCCCGATCTGAGGGAAAACTCCAGTCACTCCTTTACGCCCTGCCGCTGCGCGGCGAACCAACCAAGCGTATTTGACAATCCACGGCGGAGCGGCATTTCCGGATACCAGCCGAGCAATGCCTGGGATTTGTCTATCTGAACGGATGAGCGAAGTTGTTCACCTGGGCGGCGCTCTGAAAATTCCAGGGGGACGGTGACTTCGCCAGCGGACATCAGGATCTCCGCCAACTCCACAACCGTGGTTTCCATTGCCGTTCCAACGTTGAACGCGCGGCTGTCCAGCGTCGTCATCGGATTGAGGTCGGCGCTCGCTGCAAGGACGTTCGCGCGCGCGACATCTGTTACGTACACGTAATCGCGAGTCTGCGTCCCATCACCGAAAATGTTCAATGGCATGCTATCCAGGATTCGGTTGCAAAAAATTGCCACAACGCCTGCTTCCCCGTGTGGATCCTGGCGCGGCCCGTAAACGTTGGAGTAACGCAGCGCCACGGTGTCCAGGCCGTGCACGCGGGCGAAGTAGCCCATGTAGTACTCGACGCTCAGCTTTGCGGTGCCATAGGGGGACTGCGGATCCTTCTCACCGGTTTCGCTCACCGGCATGTCCACCATGTCCCCGTACACGGCTCCTCCGGTCGACGAGAACACGAACCGTGTTCGCTTGCCGCTTCGACGGATCGCCTCGAGCAGGTTGAGACTTCCGCCAATATTCAGCTGCGCGTCGAATGCGGGATCCGCTACACTTTTCCGTACATCGATTTGCGCGGCCAAATGGCAGATGACATCGAATCCCCCTTCGCTAACGAGCCGGCCTGCCTCAGCCGAAGTAATATCCAATTCGTGGAATACAGCGTCATTCGGAACTTGATGGCGCTTTCCACTGGACAGATTATCAATCACCGATACCCGGTAGTCTTCGGCGATAAGCCGGTCGGCGACGTGGGAGCCGATGAAGCCGGCGCCACCGGTAACAAGCGCTGTCTTCTTCAATCGGTCGCTCCTTTTACAACTCGCGAACCGCTTACTGGTTTACTTGGTAATTTCATTATCGAAATGTCGTTCGAACGTGATGGCCGTAGGGGCCCGCGATGCTTCGAAAAAAAAGGGGCGGCGCTATTAAGCGCCGCCCCAAATGTAACTGTTCGTGAGAGCTACGGCATCTTCGCGGTGAGTCGCGCCGATGTGCCAACGCTTATCGACGGATGCCGCTGGTCGAGCAGGATCACCGTCGTTCCGCGATCCGTCACTCTGACTACCTGGCCAAGCGCAATCGGCTCCTCGGGAAGTATCGAACCGTCGTCCATCCGCACACGCGGCCTCAGCAGCGTAAACTCATCCCCGATTGCCACGCCGTCCTTCAGAGTCGCGGCGAGCACTACGTAATGCTGCACGGAAGGCAAAACCGCCTCGGACGGAACCCACATGACGCTGGTTCTCACACCCAGCACTTTCTCGGCAGGAGTAGCCTTATCCGGAATCGGAAAACGCTGAAGCGGAATGATTGTCTGGCCGAGAGTTATTGCATCGAATTGCCGAACGACGCGCACTGTGGGAACATCGCCTTTCTCGTCGTCCAGGACCTCAACGATTCCAGTTGGAACAGCCATTTGACCATCAGTGCCAACGGCAGGACCCATCCGGACGATAACGTATCGATCGCCGCGGCGAGCACCTGAACCTGCGGGCAATCTTACGTAGGCACGATCCTGCACCTGCAGCCATGTCCGATCGGCTGCTTGTGAAATGATGGACTCGGCTGCGCGCTTCAGTAACCGGCCCTGTCCGGCTGGACCGCCGACACGATCAACCCACGGTGCCGCGTACACTTCCCCTTCACGTGTGCCATTCGGCGCTTGGACCCGCGGCTGGTGAGACGTCGCAAGGGGCTGAGCCACTGCTTGACGGTCTACGCGGGCACGGCCGAACACAGTCGTATTTGAGGGAGCGACAGCCTGTACCATTGCAATCGGCTCATCACCAGGAATGCTCAGGGTCTCGCCTGGATAAATCCAATGCGGATCTTCCACGACCTCGTCGTTCACCCGGTAGATCTCGGGCCACTGAAAGGGGTCGCTAAGATACACCCGGGCCAGATCCCACAAAGTATCTCCCGATCGCACAACATGTGATCGGCCGCCAGCCTCTCCCTGCGCAGCAAGGGCGGCTGGTGCGTATACTGCGCTGGCTAGCGCCGCGAGAGAGATCGCGCGCCTGAAAGGCACGGAGCGGAGTGTGGTCGTTAGGAAGCCGCAGCGAATCATGCTCAATACCTTCTGGGGTGCGCGTACGCGATGACGCCGCTACTGCGGCGGGCGGTGGTTACGCATATCTGACGCGCAGACGGCTTACAGGTCACGAGATGGGGAAAAAAGGGAGGCGGGAAGCAGCACCAACGCACGTGCTCCCACTGGCCCACACCGGCGGCCAGCCCGCCTCCCGCCACACTCTTCCCTGCTAATCAGAACGGCAGATCGTCGTCCTCCTCCACTGAGTCCTTGAACTCCTCGAATCCATCAGAGCCTCCGGTGCCTGCCGCACCCGCTCCCGATGCTGCGCGCACGCGATCGCCAGCTGGCATTCGCGCACGAGATGCTCCGCCACCTTCGCCATCAAAGCCTTCGCCCCCGCTCTTGCCACTCAACATGATCAACTCGCGCACGTTGATTTCAGTCGTATATCGGGTCTGATTCTCCTTATCCTGCCACTGCCGGTACTCAATTCGCCCTTCGACATACACCTTGTCCCCTTTCTTGAGGTAGCGTTCCACAATGTCTGCCAGCGTGGAAGTCTTGCTATTCCACACGACACACCGGTGCCATTCAGTTTTTTCCTGCTTCTCGCCACCAGCCCCACTCCATGAACGGCTGGTCGCAACTGAAAACGTCGCTACGCGATTGCTTCCCGTGGTGGAGCGCACCTCCGGATCGGCTCCGAGATTTCCGATCAGGGTCACTTTGTTCAGGCTTCGACTCACATTTACCTCCTGGGCTTGGAGCAGTATTGCTCGCCTGTAACTGTATCACCTGCTACTTCAAGTCGCTTAATCAATTCATTGCATGCCATACACTTCTACCGCATTACTTCACTATGTCCTTTATCTCGATCAGGTTGATGCTTCGACGCAGTACGATAGCGTCCTCGACGGGTCGCCGGTAGTAGCGCGATCGTCGACCGATTTCCACAAAACCGCGCGATGAATACAATCGCCGTGCAGCCACGTTGGATTGCCTGACCTCGAGAAAGAGTATCCTGATCCCGTGATCAGCGCTGTGGGAAATGACGCCGTCCAGCAGCGACGATCCTACACCGCTGGCACGCCATTGTGGCGCGACCGCCAGGTTACCGATTTCTCCTTCGTTGAGTACGAACCAGGCGGTTACATAACCCTTGATTACGCCACCAACCGCCTCGGCTACCGAAAAAAAAACGCGGCTATCGCCGATGAGAGAAGTCATCGAACGCCTCTGCCACGGATCCGAAAAACTTTGCTTTTCAATCTCCATGATCTTATCGATGTCAGCCAGCGTAGCCGGCCGAATCGAGTGCTTTGAGGCCATTGCCCTTTTTGGAATCATTTGAGGGCCGTATGCCGCGGCTAACGTGGAACGAGCCAAGATTTACCTATCTCCCATACAGCGGACGGGCGTGGGTCGACTCCCACTTCACCTGCGCCTCCACGAGCCGCCCATAGCCGGGCTCCCATCCCCCCAGGTCTACCCGAGACAAACCGCTAGCAGATCGCTCGCAGATTGCCACTCCGCGAGCGTGAGGAAATGCGTCAAGCTGTCTCCCAATACCCATGATTCTTGCGTCCAATTCGAGAGCGCGTGTCTGCACAAAAGATTCTTCCACCAGCGCTAGCGGTGTGACTTCCTGTATCGTGCCTGCATCAGTTACTTCATAGCACGCTGCAAACAGTTCCCCTCTCATTGCATTTAGCACGGCCAGATACTTCCCTGCGACTCCCGACCATTGCGATCCCGCGACCATAAGTAACAGCGAGGAAGCCGAATAGAGAGGTATGCTAAAGCCCGAGGCGATCCCTTTCCCGATCGAAGCAGCGATTCGGAGGCTCGTGAAGCTTCCTGGTCCATCGCCGCAGACTACGGAACCCAGATCACCTGTCGAAAGGCCCGCAACCGTGAGAGCCTCTGCTACCGCAGGCATTAGACGTTCCTCGTCCCTGCCCCGCATTGCGACCTCACCTTGCGATACGATCTGACCCTCCGAAATAACCGCTACCGTGCCTGTATACGTGGACGCATCGATTGCCAAAAGTGGAGACTTGATCATCTGGTCAGCAACCGCCGCCGCTCCAGGTTTCCGGCGATGTGTCGTAGCTCGATCCTCACAGTGTCCGCTGGAATGGTTTCGGCACCGCGTTCAGGCCACTCAACGATCACCAGTGACTCCGTCGCCAGTATATCAAACCATCCAATGTTGATAACGTCAGCAGGTTCTGCCAGCCGGAACAGATCAAGATGGTAAACTGGAAATCGCGCACCTTGATACTCGTGCACTAATGCATAGGTGGGACTCAATACCTCGCCCTCCACCCCCGCGCCTCGACAGATCGCCTTCGCAAGCGTCGTCTTGCCGGCGCCAAGATCACCGGCCAGGGTTACAACCAGTGGAGCCAGGATCACCCGTCCGAACTGCTCGCCCCAATCATTAAGCTCGCCCTCCGTCAGGTCTGTATGACGCGGGTGGGCAAGTGGTGGAGCCATGTGAGGATCTCCGCCCAAGATGCAGACTAGCGAGTCGCCGTCCGAAGTGCGGCGCCGCCCTTCGCTCCACCGTCCAACAGTGCCTTGAGTTCGAAGACCTCGTCCCGCAGCCTTGCCGCCGTCTCGAAATCGAGTGCCGCCGCGGCGGTCTTCATCTGCTCCTGAAGCTGGGCAATCATCGCTTCCGCATTCATCTCTGAGGCGTACGTCACCTTCTCCTCTGCCACCTTTCGCGCGCGACCACTTCCCTGCGTTTCCATGCGCGCATCGGCGACACGTGTGATGATCCGAACCTGCTCACGACTCTTCACCACAGTTGCCGGGATGATTCCGTGAGCCTGATTGTGCTCGGTTTGCAGTTGCCGCCGCCGGGAAGTCTCCTCCATGGCGCGCTGCATTGAACCGGTAATTCTGTCAGCGTAAAAGATGGCTTTTCCCTCGACATTTCGCGCCGCGCGGCCAACCGTCTGAATCAGGGAGCGATCGCTTCTGAGAAAGCCTTCCTGATCTGCATCCAGCACCGCTACCAGAGAAACCTCGGGTAGATCGAGGCCTTCCCTGAGCAGATTGATACCTACCAGCACGTCGAATTCGCCAAGCCTCAGGCCGCGCAGGATTTCTACGCGCTCGATAGCGTCAATGTCCGAGTGCATGTACCGGACGCGAACCCCCATCTGCTGCATGTAGTCGGTGAGGTCCTCCGCCATGCGCTTCGTGAGTGTCGTGACCAGGACGCGCTCATCGCGCCGCTCTCTCATACGAATTTCGTTCAACAGGTCATCCACCTGCCCGCGTACGGGGCGCACATCGATAATAGGATCGACGAGTCCCGTCGGGCGGATAATCTGCTCGACCACTACACCCTCCGAGAGCTGCAGCTCCAGCTCTCCCGGCGTCGCGGAAACCAGAAGGGCACGCGGCGCGAGCGACAAAAACTCATCGAACATGAGAGGTCGGTTATCCAGTGCGCTCGGCAAACGAAAGCCATACTCCACGAGCGTCAGCTTTCGCGCCCGGTCGCCATTGAACATGCCGCCAATTTGCGGCAGCGAGACATGCGATTCGTCCACTACCACGAGAAAGTCGGAGGGGAAATAATCGATCAGACACGCTGCGCGCTCCCCGGGCTGACGCGCCGAAAGGTGCCGCGAGTAGTTCTCGATGCCGGCGCAAGTACCGATCTCGAGCATCATTTCGATATCGAAATTGGTGCGGGATTCGAGCCGTTGCGCCTCGAGGAGCTTCCCCGCCTCACGCAGAACAGTGAGGCGATCGATCAGCTCCGCCCGGATCGCGCTGACCGCGCGTTCCAGCGTCGGACGTGACGTGACGAAGTGCTTCGCCGGATAGATAGCCGCACGGCCCAGAATCGCGATCGTCTCGCCTGTCAGCACATTGATCTTGGAGATCCGCTCGATCTCATCCCCCCACATCTCTATCCGAACGCCCTGTTCTTCGTAGGCGGGAAGAATCTCGATGGTATCTCCGCGGACGCGGAACGTTCCACGCTCGAAGCTGACGTCGTTGCGGGAATACTGAATATCGACCAGCGCGCGGAGGATCTGATCCCGGGCAATGACGTTGCCCTTCTCAACCACCACCATCTTCTCGCGGTAAGTGACCGGGTCGCCAAGCCCATAGATCGCCGAAACCGTCGCGACAATTATGACATCGAGGCGCTCCATGAGGCTCGACGTGGCGCGCAGCCGCAGGCGATCAATGTCCTCATTGATGGATGCGTCCTTCTCGATATAAGTGTCCGTACTCGGAACGTACGCTTCGGGCTGATAGTAGTCATAATAGGAAATGAAATACTCGACGGCATTGTTGGGAAAAAAACTCTTCAGTTCCCCGTACAGCTGCGCTGCGAGTGTCTTGTTGTGCGACAACACGAGTGTCGGTCTCGCGAATGCCTGAATGACGTTGGCCACCGTCATCGTTTTTCCCGAGCCGGTCACGCCAAGCAGTGTCTGGAACCGATCGCCGCGCGCCAGTCCGGCGGTCAATTCCGCTATTGCGGTGGGCTGGTCGCCCGCGGGTCTGAAGGGAGCTACAAGCTGAAATTCGGCGGTTGACATGTGTCAGGAAGATAACCGTTTCGGCCTATATTCGGGAGAGCGCCCTGGCAGTTTTTCACCAATCGCAGTTCACCGATGCTGACGGTGCTAGCGCACTCGATCACTCACTGCTCTACGGCCGAAAGACGCTCGCGCCGCGTGACATCCGTAATCCCCTTGATTCGGCGCACCGCTTTGAGAATTTTTTGTAGATGCGCAAGGTTTTCCACTTCCACAAGCACCGACCCCGACACTCCACCGCCGTCACCGCTATGCAAATCGAAACTCTTGATGTTGGTGCCGGTTTCGGTGACTGCCGCGGCCACCTCCGCGTATAAACCGCGCCGATCCGATCCTTCAAGGGCCAGCCGCACGAGGAATATCTCCCCCTGCATCTCCTGCCAGTCGATGTCGAGACGGCGCTCGGGCTCATGCGATAGCAGGAGGAGATTCGGACAATCGGCGCGGTGAATGCTCACCCCCCGCCCGCGAGTGACGTAACCGGCTACGGGATCACCGGGCACCGGTTGGCAGCACTGTGAGTAACGCACCATCAGTCCATCTACGCCCTGAATGCGAACACCCTTCGGCGTGCCTCGCATGCGCCGCACGAGACGTTCAAAGGCGCTGGTCTTGGCAGCCGGCTCCGGGGAATCATCCAGCTCCGGGTGCAGAATCTTCATGACCTGTGCGACTTGCACGTCCCCCTGCCCAACTGACGCGACCAGATGCTTCGCATCGGTGAGACTCAGCGCATCGGCGACCTGGAGTAGCTCGGTATCAGTCGGTTTCGCGAGACTGCGCCGGCGTGCCTCACGGTCGATGATCTCCCGTCCAATCTTTACGGAAGTCGACTGTTCCTCCTGCTTTATCCACTGCCTGATTTTGTGACGTGC
This sequence comes from Gemmatimonadaceae bacterium, assembly GCA_013817545.1. Taxonomy (GTDB): domain Bacteria; phylum Gemmatimonadota; class Gemmatimonadetes; order Gemmatimonadales; family Gemmatimonadaceae; genus JACMME01. The sequence goes on from JACDCM010000004.1 coordinate 30,061, forward strand.
GCGGCCGGTGCGCACGTGCGCCAGCCAGTCTCGACTTGGGCGGGCGGAAGCTGCCGTCAGGATCTCCACCGTGTCGGAGTTCTTCAACTGCCGTGACAGGGGGGCAATGCGCGCATTTACTTTTGCACCCTGACAGCGCAGACCGACTTCCGTGTGAACGGCAAACGCGAAGTCTATCGGCGTCGCTCCCTTCGGCAGCCGAATTACATCTCCGGTTGGCGTGAATACAAAAATCTCTTCCTGGTACAGGTCAAGCTTCAGGAATTCCAGAAACTCATCGGGATTTCTGGCATCCAGCTGCAGTTCAAGAATCTGTCGGAACCAGCCCAGCCGTTCGTCGAGCTGGTCGGCAGCTTTGGCGTTTTCCTTGTACAGCCAGTGCGCCGCGATACCGTACTCGGCCGTGCGGTGCATCTCACGCGTGCGAATCTGAATCTCGAAGAGCTGTTTGCCCGGGCCGAATACCGTCGTGTGGAGAGACTGGTAGCCGTTGCTCTTGGGTTGCGCGATGTAGTCCTTGATCCTTTCCTGTATCGGCGTCCATCCATCATGGATGATACCGAGCGCGTGGTAACACTCTGGAACGCTATTTACGAGGACGCGAATCGCAAGAAGATCATAAATCTCATCGTACGGCTTCTCACGTTGCCGCATCTTCTTGAATATGGACCAGAGGTGCTTGGGACGGCCGGTAACCTCGGCTCCTGGAAGTTCCGCCTTTTTGAGCGCCGCATCCAGTGGCTCGCGCATTCGCGCGATCAGGGCTTCGCGTTCGCCGCGCTTCTGTGCAACAAACTTTGCGAGCTTCTTGTACTCGTCGGTCTCGAGATGCTTGAACGACAGGTCTTCCAGCTCCCATCGCATGCGCGCCATTCCAAAGCGGTGCGCCATGGGGGCGTACAGGTCCATCGTCTCCTGCGCGATGCGCCTGCGCTTCTCTTCCTGAAGGTGCTCGAGCGTACGCATGTTGTGCAGGCGATCGGCGAGCTTGATGAGAATGACGCGCGCATCCTTGGCCACGGACAGCAGCAGCTTGCGATAATTCTCGACCTGTCGCTCCTGCCGGGAGCGGAAGGTGATGTTGCCGATTTTGGTTACTCCATCGACGATCTGCGCTATCTCGCGGCCGAACTCGTTTTCAACATCAGAAACCGTGACCTGGGTATCCTCCACGACATCGTGGATCAGTCCACTCGCAACCGTCACGGTATCGAGGTGCAGCTCAGCCAGTATCTTCGCCACCTCGACGCAGTGCGACACGTAGTTTTCACCTGACTGACGCTTCTGCCCATGATGCGCGTTCTCGCTGAAGCGATAGGCGCGCAACAATAGCTCAGGATCGAGACGCTCCATGAGCGTTTCGTCCTTCAGCTCAAATCCGGGAATCCTCGCGAGCAGCGCTGGCGTCGTCACAAAAATCCTTTCTCCGCGAAACTTACGTATCGGCCACGTCCGATGATGATGTGATCGTGGACAGGAATATCGAGAAGCCGGCCCGCCGCTACGAGCTGGTCAGTCACCAGCCGATCGTCCGCTGAAGGCGTAGGATCTCCGCTCGGGTGATTGTGAACCAGCACAATCGCCGCAGCGCGCTCTGCGATGGCCTCGCGAAAAACCTCCCGTGGGTGGACGAGGGAAGAGTTCAATATCCCGCGCGTTACCATAACATCCCGTTCGAGCCGGTGCTGAGCGTCCAGTATCGCGACGTGAAATTCTTCCACCGGAAGATCCTCCAGACGCACGGCGAACACCGCATAGACATCTCTCGGCGAGCGCAGTGGCGCTCCCTCTTCATGCGATTCCGCAGCCAGCCGCCTGCCGAGCTCGAGCCCTGCGTGGATCGCAATCGCCCGCGCCGCGCCAATGCCGCTCACAGAAGTGAGAGTAGCGACAGGTTGACCAGCCAAACGTCGCAGGGAACCATGCGAAGCAGCGAGCACTTCCTGCCCAAGGTGCAACGCCGATCGGTTGCGATTCCCCGATCCGATGAGAATTGCCAATAATTCCGCAGCACTGAGCGACTGCGCACCAAGATCCCTCAAGCGTTCACGAGGGCGCTCGGTGCGTGGCATCTCCCGTATAGTTAATTGATCATTTCGCTTGTGGCTAGCATGCTCGGTCATGGACTTGACTCCGGTATTGGGCCGGTGGCTGAAAATGCAACGGTGCGTGGCTTTCATTGATTAGCCACGCACCGACACCGAACCCACATCGCTTTCACGCCATCCGAAGCATACCGTCTTTCATTTCCTACCGCATTTGGGCCCCGTGGCACTTCTTGAATTTTTTCCCGGATCCACACGGACATGGATCATTGCGGCCGGCGCTGCTCCAGTCCGTGACAGCATTTGCCTGCGGGCTGCTGGAAAGCGACCGCGTTCGTCCGGCACCCAGAACTACAGGATCGCGCCTGACCACCGGCTTTGATTTGGGCGCTTTATCCGGACCTACATCCATTACGGAACTGGAAGCAGAGCCGTTTCCGCTCTGCTCTTCAACAGGCACGTCTTCGAGCATTCCCATCGCGTCGTACCGCTTTGTGGGACGCTGCTCTTCACGCTGTGGCCGCTGCACCGGTTCCTGCGGCGCGTTGAATACAAGCTGGGCACGCAGAAAGCGTTCGGCAAAGGTGTTATGAATGTCGTGAATCAGACCCTCGAACATGGTAAAAGCTTCCTGCTTGTACTCGATCAGAGGGTCCTTCTGTCCCCAGGAGCGATAGTGAATGGCGCCACGAAGCTGGTCGAGGTCGTACAGGTGATCTTTCCACTTTTCATCAATCACGTTGAGCATTACGAGCGCAAGCAACTGCTGAGCATACTCGCCAAGATTCTGCATCTTCGAGTCAAAGGCATTTCTGCCACCAGAACGGCCAACTTCCTCTGCCTCGGGTATGGAAGCAGGACGATCGCCGCCCTCCTCCAGATCCGAGATCGTCAGCAAGTAGTGCATCAGAAGTTCCTGGCGAAGCAGCGCGAAGTCCCAATCCTGCACTGATTCGTACGTCTCGAGATTTGTTCTGACGCGCCGTTTCACGGCGTCTTCGATCATCTTGACCGCTTCGCTTTTCAGCTCCTCCCCGCCCTCCAGTGCAAAGGAACGCAGCGAATAGATAACCTCACGCTGCTGATTCATCACGTCGTCGTACTCGAGCAGACGCTTGCGGGCCTGAAAGTTTTGTAGCTCCACGCGCTTCTGCGCCTGCTCAATGGACCGTGTTATGAGCGGATGCGTCAACACCTCTCCTTCCTGTGCACCCATGCGGTCCATCAGCTTCGCTATTCTCTCGGAACCGAACAGCCGCATCAGGTCATCTTCGAGCGACAGAAAGAACTGCGACGTACCCGAATCCCCCTGACGACCGGCGCGCCCTCTTAGCTGCCTGTCGATGCGACGCGACTCGTGCCGTTCGGACCCGATGATGTGCAGCCCCCCCATTTCCTCCACTTCGATTTCCTTGCCATCGAGATCCGTTACGATGGATGGTTTGGAAACCGTTACACCCGCTCCCAGCTTGATGTCGGTTCCGCGCCCGGCCATGTTGGTTGCGATCGTCACCGTACCGGGTTGCCCCGCCTCAGCCACAACTTCGGCTTCGCGCTGGTGGTATTTCGCGTTCAGGACGTTGTGCTTGATCCCGGCGCGCTGGAAAGTTCTTGAGAGCGTTTCAGACACATCCACGCTCGCGGTACCGACAAGAACGGGGTAGCCGAGCTTGTGCAGTCGCTCCGTTTCTTCCAGAAGCGCCTTGTATTTCTCTCGGCGCGTTTTGAAGATCAAATCGTGACGGTCATCCCTTACGATGGTTTTGTTCGTGGGAATAACTCGTACCTCGAGCCCGTAAATCTGGAAGAATTCCTGCTCTTCGGTTTCTGCCGTCCCGGTCATACCAGCAAGCTTATCGTACATCCGGAAGTAATTCTGAATCGTGACCGTCGCCATCGTCTGCGTTTCGCCCTTTACCTGTACGCCTTCCTTTGCCTCTACGGCCTGATGCAGGCCCTCCGACCAACGCCGCCCGGGCATGGTGCGGCCGGTAAACTCATCCACAATGAGCACCTGCCCTTCCTGAACGACGTAGTTGACGTCCTTTTCATACAGCGCGTGCGCGCGTAGCAGCTGATGCACTATGTGCAGCTTCTCGCTTTTCGCCGCGTATTCCCCCTCGATCACGGCGCGCGCATCGAGCTTCGCCTGCGGTTCCATATCGTGATCGTGATCCAGCCGGTATACCGCCTCGGAAATGTCGGGAAGAACGAAGGCGTCGTGATCGTTGGGAGACAGGTAGTCGACGCCATTCTCGGTGAGGTGTACCGTGTGCCCCTTCTCGTCGAGTACGAAGAAGAGCCGCTCCTCAATGTCCTTGAACTGCTGCTTGTCTCCACGCTGCTTGCGGTCAGCGATGTGCTCGAGCTCCATCTTCTGAACCAGTTGCTTCGTCCCTTGCTCCTGAAGGACCTTGAGCAGACGCTTGTTCTTTGGGGCGCCAATTCGCGCCTGGTATAGCCTCAGCGCCGCTTCGTTAGTATCACCGCTCGCGAGGGCGCGCTCGCCTTCCGCAACGAGCGTATTCGCAATGTCCGATTGGGCGCGCACGAGGCGCGCTACGCCACCATTGAACTCCCTGAACTCCGCATCGCTATCACTGCCGACGGGTCCCGAGATGATCAGGGGTGTTCGTGCCTCATCAATCAGTACGGAGTCAACTTCGTCAACGATCGCGTACCAGTGCGCGCGCTGCACACGCTGATCGAGCGAGACCACCATGTTGTCGCGGAGATAGTCAAAACCGAACTCGTTGTTGGTTCCGTAGGTGATATCCGAGAGATATGCGGCGCGCCGTTCTGGTGTGCCGGGCTCCGTATCGTCAAGGCAACCAATTGTGAGGCCGAGGTACTTGTAGACATGACCCATCCACTGCGAATCGCGCCTGGCAAGGTAGGAATTCACCGTTACAAGGTGCGCTCCCTTCCCCGCCAACGCATTGAGATATAGAGGGAGGGTAGCGACGAGGGTCTTCCCCTCCCCCGTCGCCATCTCCGCGATCCGTCCCTCGTGCAGCTGAAGACCGCCAATCAGCTGAACGTCGTACGGGATCATATCCCAAATGGTGTCCCGTCCAGTAACGAAAACCGTCGTACCCATCAGGCGCCGACACGCTTCACGAACAGTCGCAAAGGCTTCCGGAAGGACCTCGTCGAGCACTTCCGCGATGGTCTCGCGCAGTTCCTTCTCCAATCCGGAGCGTCCATCAGGTCCCGCCAACTCGCTATCGATCGAATCCCGCTCTGCAACATCCGCGGTAGTCCGCTTGCGCTCCTTTAGCTCCGCAATTTGTCGCTCGATATCCCCGGTTCGCTCGGCGATCAGAGCGCGAAATCGGTCGGTCTGGCCTTGGAGATCAGGCTCCGAAACACTGCTCAGGCGCTCGTAATGCTCATTGATCGCCGCGACAATTGGCGACACGCGCTTCAGCTCGCGCGAGTGCCGCGAACCAAAGATCTTGTTTAGAAACGGCTTTAGCATTGCAATCCTCTATCGATACAGCCGGGCTGCGGCAATGTATGCTGCAACGGAATCCGGCACGAAACCGCGAATTGAGCGCCCAGCACGCACGCGCGCGCGAATCTCCGTAGAGGATAGTTCGACAAGTCGAGTCGGTATTCGCCGCAACGGAAATGAAGCATCGTTTGGCTCGGACAGGCGCGTCAGCACTATAATCTCAGCCAACTCGGCGATCCGCTCAGGCTCCCGCCAATCGGCAAGCTGGCTTACAAGGTCTTCGCCGATCAGAAAACAGAGATGTGCATCCGCATGCCGCTCAGCGAACAGGGCAAGAGTGTCCACGGTGAAAGATAACCCCGGACGCTCGATTTCCACGGCGTCAACCGTGAAGCGTTCATCCCCGTCAACCATGCCACGAAGCATTTGCAGGCGATCCCCAGGGCTTGCACAAACGGTTCCAGCCTTGAACGGTTGCTCCTTGGCCGGCACGAGGATCAGTCGGTCCAGCTGAAGCACTTCGTACGCGTCGGAGGCAGCGAGAAGATGCCCAACGTGGGGAGGATCGAATGTGCCCCCGAAGATGCCCAGCCGCACGGTCAGGGAACGGGCGTCGTCGCGGCAACCGGTGCTGCGCCACAAACATCCCGCACCTGCCGGTCACCGGAATAGGCGGAACGAAGCGTGTTACAGGTCTCGGTAACATCCTCCTGGTACCCGATCGCCTGGAAAGCCACTGCGAGGCGCAGCAATGCATCTCGCGCAGTTGCTGTCTCGGGATACTTCGCAACTACGTCCTTGAAGTATATGATTGCGGAATCCCATGCCTTGCGACGGTAATAATGCATTCCATTCGCGTAGGTCTTGCGAGCAAACCATTCGAGCAGCTGGTTGATCTGTTTCTGGGTTTCACCAGCCAGCGCCGAACTGGGATACACCGCAACGAGAGTACGTAGAGTGCTCAGGGCTGTCTCTCCGTACTGAGCATCGAGTACCGGCTTACGCCACAGCCGCGCGTAAGCCAGCCCGGCCTGTAAGAGCGCGTCGTCCGCCAGGGAATCTGATGGAAAGGACTCTGCCAGCCTCGTGAAATTCTGCGCCGCCAGTAAATGCTCCTTCCTTCCCACGTGGGATTTCGCGAGAAAGAACAGCGACCGCGGAAAGAGCGTGTCGCGAGCTGGAAGCTCGATTGTCAACCGCTCGAATCCGCTTACAGCGTTCTCGTAGCGCTTCGCGGAATATTCACGCTGGGATGCGACGTACAGCGCCTCATTGGAGCTGAACTTTTGAGGCAGAAATGCTGAACGACACGCGGCCGGAAGGAGCGCCACAAAGAGTAATGCCAGACTTAAACGTCGCAAAGGAAACCGATGTAGAAGAGCGAAATACTATGACGAGGCATGTCTGGACGGATTGCGGATCGCGGATTGCGGATTACAACCGACTCCAAAACGCGAGCATTAGCCAGACCGTTGTCTCTCGTCCCGGAGGCGCGGTAGCGGTATGAGCGCCACGAGTAGCGTACATGGTCAGAGTATAAGCATTGGTCCATGCAATCATCATTTCGGAGTCAACGACTAAAATGCTACCCCGTCACGATCTCCGGGTTCGCGGACGGCATGGTCAGGCAAGAGCGGGATGTCGCGATCGAAACCAGTCGACGAAGAGCGGTATCCCTTTGCCAATCGGAACATGTGGCGCGTAACCAAGCATTTCTCTGGCTCGCGTGATGTCAGCGAAGGTGCGCGAGACATCGCCAGCTTGCGCCGGCAACCGCTGAAACGCCGCTGAGCGGCCGAGAGCCTGCTCGATAAGAGCAACGAGCTCGGAAAGCGTGGTCGTGGCAGATTCGCCGAGGTTGTAAATTTCGTGACCCGGCGAGGACGTTTCCGTTCGATCGATGGCTCCGAGGACGCCCTGCACGGTATCGGTAATGTAAGTGTAGTCGCGCGAGAAAGATCCGTCGCCGAAGAAAGGTATTGGTTCACCGGCAGCGATGAGTCGTGTGAATTTGCGTATCGCGAGATCGGGACGCTGTCGCGGTCCATACACTGTGAAAAACCTCAGTGATATAAGCCTGAGTTCGTTGTACAGTGACGCAAACGTTTCGCAAAGCAACTCAGCTGCGCGCTTGCTCGCGGCATAAGGACTCACTGGTTTGATGGCGGTTTCGCTCTCGCTGAATGGTGCGGAAGCATCGTTGCCGTAAACGGAGGAACTCGATGCAATCACCAGCCGGTTGATGCCCATTGATCGCGCCGCCTCGAGAATAACGGCGGTGCCGACAACGTTGACGTCCATGTAGAGCGCAGGATCCTCGATTGATGGCCGAACACCAGCCCGAGCGGCCAGGTGCACCAGTACGTCTGGCCGCGCCATATCGAGCGCTGCACGCATGGACCTGGAATCACGAATGTCCGCTTCCACCAGCTTGAAGTGGCCGCCTGCCATGGCGTTTTTCAGATTTTCCCGTTTCATCGCGGGATCATAAAACCCATCGAAATTATCGACACCGGTTACCTCATACCCACGGGAGACCAGTGCGTCGACGGTATGCGAACCAATGAAGCCGGCGGCTCCGGTCACGAGCACCCTCTCAGTCATGATTCGGGAGACG
>JACDCM010000390.1 GCA_013817545.1 Gemmatimonadaceae bacterium
AATAAGATGTGCTGCCGCTGTGGGGCACTAAGTCTAGCCGGCGGATTCCGCCCCGCGAGGAAGGCGATGAAGATCGGTGCGAGCGCGTAGCCAACGTAGAGGATTAACTTCTGAACGAGGTAGGCGTAGAAGACGATCACGCTCGCGAGAAACCCGAGCACCACCATGAAGGCGCAAATCAGCACTTCGAACAGTGACTTCACCGAGGCACGCATCGCGGAGAAGCTGGTCTTCAACCGTCTGAGCTACGATGTGCAGATGGAGATCGCGCGATTTCACATCGCTCGCGAGCTTTCGTTCCTGCGCGATAAAGGCTTTCACCTCACCGCGAGCAAGGAGCTCGTCGCATTCGTTATGCAACGCGGTTTTCATCCGCGCCTGGGTGCGCGCCCTTTGCGCGACGCGATCGAGGAACACCTCCGCGGCGCGGTGGTCGACGCGACACTCTCGGAAGTCCGTTCCCGCCATTTGGAATTCGCAATTTGCGCGAATCAACTAATGCTGCGGCCGATTGAGCCGCACTCGCCATCAGCAACCAAACCGTGATGATCTGCGCACCCGCAGCGGAGCGGCCGGCTTCCGTAGGGGATCAGGGGCGGAAGGCCGCGAGCGACGTGAGGACGGCGCAGATGATCACTCGCTCGGAAATCGCAAACTCGGAGTCTATGCGGGATTCAGGGCAGGCACTGTCTTCCCGCGGCGCAGTCGCATCAATATTCGATGCTGCGGTTCCGGTCTTCGATCATCGCCGCCAGCCGCCGAATGTCGTTCTCGTTCGTCGCTGTTCCGTTCAGCTTCGGAATGTTGGCGGCGACTTCGCTGCCGCTCAGAACTGTGACGGAGAGTTTGGAGCGCCTCTCAATAAACCAGCCGGGAAGGACAAGAACCGATCCAATCTTCACCGGTTCGTTAGACATTTTCGAAAGCCATTCGGCTTACCACGTCGCGTCCTCTGCGCTTGCGTGAGGTCACGTCGATCAACACCCCACGGATATTGCAGCGCGTTGTCGAGAAGGGTGACTTTTGCGCCGTTTTCGCCCTTCATCTTTCGACGAGTCTTCGTCTCGACAGCAAAGACTCCGTTAGGACCAATTACGACATGATCAATGTTTCGAATCGAGCGCGGTTTGTCGGTAATCAGGAAATCGTGGAAAACGCGATAGCCAACCAGCATTAGTTGGTTGAGCGCTTCGCCGACGTGTCGCTCGCCTTCGAAACCCAAGCGAATGCGACGACGCAGATTGATCATCTCCCAGAGACGATATGCTGACCAAACGGATGCGATGACAGCTATTGCAGCGACCGCGATCCACGCTCCGATCGTCGCACGCACACCTTGCAGCGCGACGAGTCCGGCCAGCACAAGAGGCGAGTAAGCCGATAAAAAAAGCTGAACGAAACGGTCGTTCAGTTTTTCATCCAATTCGATTAGCCGTAAGCGAAGTGATTCGCCAGGTGGCCGCAGAATCTTCTGTGTAAACGGGAGACGTTTCTTCCGCTCCTTCCAGTGAATGAGCCCGAGCACTGCGCCGGCCAGCAGCAGGAGGAAGGCTGACTCGATAAATATTGCCCAGATGAACATCGCTGATGGAATCAGCATGGCGTAAGCCGCTAGTCGACGCGAGTCGCATCAGCAGCGATGAGCCTCTGGTGATGATCTGCGCACCCGCCGAGGCGCGGCCGGTTTCCGAGAGGGAGCATGGGCCGGAAGACCGAGAGCACCGCGAGGACGGCGCATATATTATCACCAACTCGGAGTCTGTGCGGGAAAGCGGGCCGCGCACAGTCTCCCCGCGCCACAGCCGCATCGCCCCCAGAGAGCGGTTTAGACTCGCAGCCGCATTTTCACTCCATTAACGTAGTCCGTGGCTCTTTCAACACAGCTGTTTCAGGAGGTTCGGTCGGATTTTTTCCGCATCCTGAGCTTCGAAAACGCAGCTCTGTACCTCGATTGCGTGGATGCAATCGCGTCGTCAATGCCGACCCGAGGTGGCGGAATCGCGCGTCAGGAAGCTACTCGACATTGTGGGCGACATCCTGCGGATCAATCCGGGTTCGATCGTCGAAGGGCAGAGTAGCGCACCAGCACGGTAGCGGGAAAAGGTAACTTGGTGCTGAACAAGTTGATCGCCAGTGGGTGGCTTGAAGAACCGGAACGGAACGATTACCAGCGGCAGGTTTTTTTAGACCCGAATGCCGAAATTCTGCTTGATGCGATCCGCCGTATCGCTCAGCCGGACCCGGCACAGTTTACGGGACTTCTGCGGATAGCGTGCAACGATCTCGCGAATCCGAATGCTGCCGAGTTGTTCTCTTGGGAAGACCTGCGCGCGTGCCTAACGAATCTTGAGGCGGGAGTGCGGGAATTGAAGGCGATGAGCAAGAGTGTCGAACGACTAACGCGCAAACAGCTCGGCGCCTCCACGCTGGAGCGGAGCGTGACGATCGTATACGGCGATTTCAGCAGTGAAATCGCCAATAAATGCTATCGCGAGCTAGTCCGGGCACAGCTGCCAGAGAAACTGGTGCAAGCCCGGTAAGGGCTTGACCACCTGGCCACGCGCGAAAGCGTGCTCAATCGGCTTCAAACCGGCGTGATGCATCACCGTCCTAATATCGGTGCGGCTGACGCGATGGTGGAAGTCATCCGCACGTTGGAGGCGGTTGAAGCGAATCTGCACAGCGTCGAGCCTCTGACAGAGCGGGTCGATGCGCGCGCAGCTGAGTTCGCTCGCCGTTCGCGCGCGCGAATACATTATCTCTCGGCGGTTGGCTCTTCACGCGCGCGCCAAATGCAGGAAGTCTTTCGCATTATCAGCGAGCGCTACAGCGGGACGCGCCTCGCATTAGCGGAAGATGACTTAGCACTGCCGCTCCTGCGGATCAGCGAAGCTGGAATAATCAGCCACGAATCGCTCCGTCGACCGCCGGCGGAGCGGACGTTATCGGAAATTGATGCAATCGAAGATGATGTCTCAGACGCTGAGAGAGAACGGTGCGTCGCAATATCGCGTTTTCCGTTACTGTTGATCGGGCGCATCGGTTTCTCGATGAGATCGGATGTGAGCCAGGCGCTACGGTCTCATCAGCGGACCTGCCGCTGAAAGGCACATCTGACGAGATTGAAGATGTTGTTTCGGTGCTTCTGTATGCCGATACGGAATCTGCGCGGTACGAAGTGGCGGTGCCGGAGAATGACTGGAATGACGGCGATCTTAAAGCTGACCTCGTAGGTGGCTACCGGATCGATCGGTTCGAGGTGACGCGGGATGGATAACGAACCGCACGATCTTCCAGCAGAACCCCCACTCCTGGTGGGGCTGGATCAGCGCGACCGTGTAAAACTGCGGGAAACGTTGCTGCGGTTGCTGCATCACACCGCAATCGTCCGTGACGATCCGGGTTGCGCGGAAATTTATGACTGGGCCAATCTGCACAGGGCATGGGTCAGGGAAGTCGCTGAATTAATCGGCTACGACGTCAGTTTCGAAGAACCGTTTCGACTGATTCTCTGTGTGCCTCAGGAGCAGGGAATCGTTCGGCGATTTACTATCGAGGAGTCATGCATCGCGATGGTACTTTGGCACGATTACGACACTGCGCTGCGGGAAGGTGCGACGCGCGTTTGTCTTACGGTCAAGAATCTCAATGACTCCTTCGCGGCGAAGCTGAAAGGCGTTAAGCAACCGACGCGCGCGGGAATGAAAACGGCGCTTCAGGTTTTCCACCGCCACCGGCTTATCCGGCTGAGCGCATCGGAAGAGTTTTCGGATTCGACGATCGAGATCCTGCACACGTTGCGACTGGTGATGCCCTTCCAGCAATTGGATGAATGGCAAAAACAGGCGCAGCTCTATGTGAAGACGGCGCCGCAGGAGACCAACGGAGCAGTCTCAGCGGAAGAGGAGCCGATGAACCAGCCTGATCGTCGAATCAACCTCTCCGGCATCCACGCCATCAACTGGTACGGATACACG
>JACDCM010000391.1 GCA_013817545.1 Gemmatimonadaceae bacterium
TGGCGTCCGCATGACCTGGATGGATAGCCACGACGGCCCTATTGCTGCCGCTGGTTGAGAAATCCTATCGCTGCGTAGACACTCGGGAACTTCATCCGAATCACGCAGCCGTCCACGAAACGGACATCGACCCAAACCATGGTTCTATTCGAACTGGTCGAGTGCGTGTCATCGTGAGAACACCGTTCCGTGAGGGACCGCGGTTCCGGTGAATCCGTGAGGCCATGTTTTCCTGGTGAAGCTGACGCCGGCGCGCGTCGCGCCGGCATCGCGGAAGCGCTCGTCCAGCGCCAACGCGCCGCTCGCCGGATCGAAGTTGAGGACGAAGAGACGATTCCCCTTCCCGCCGCCCGCCGAATTCAGCACGATGCGCCGGCCCGTGCCGTCGATGGAAATCCAGTGGGGCTGTTCGTCGTCGCCGAGGCTCACGGAGGACACCTCTCGAGGATGCTCGGGATCGGTGATGTCGAGTACGATCAGCGCGTGCGCATCGGGCACCGGCTGAAGCCAGTAGTGGCCGGTGAGTACTGGCACACCGCAATTCTTCCCCTCGAATGCCCTCACGAACATCGAGCTCGGTTCGTTGCGGTCCACGCCACGCACCAGATACAGCCCGCAGTTGAACGTATGGATGTAGACGCTCTTTCCATCCGGCAGCAGACGGGGCTCGCCCGCGAAATGGTGCTCGTCGCCGCGCGGCCCGGGCTTGAGCGCGATACTCCGCAGAAGCTTCAGGTCGGAGAGCCGCCAGAACTGCACCCATTCCGATGTGGCCTGCTTGTTTGCCTCGTCCATGTCAGTCGTCGTGGATACGGCGCGATCGACAGCCGCCATGGACAGAACGGCGTACGGAAAGATGTGCGTGTCGGGAATCGCTGGATCGCTGGCGCTGCCGCTTTGGATCACGCCTCCACGCTCGTTCATCTCTACCAAGCCGCCGGTGGTGTGCTTAGCGCCCACCGGCTCTCCGTGTCCATGCACGGGCCCCGGCGCCGTGGAATCCGCCTTGTACTGGAACGTCGCGAGGACATTCCCGTTTGCCAATCGGATGTACGAATGTGGATGGCTGAATCCAGCAAGATCTCCGAACGAGGTCAGGATCTTCGGTTCGCGGGCCACGGAGAGATCGTAGAGCCATGTGCGTCCGGCGCCGAACCCGTTCGCGAGCAGATGCCCGTTGGCCGCCAATTCGGCTTCTGTGTGGTGCGGGTGCGTCGCGGCCATTCCAGTCGGAATCGAGGCGACTACGGAACCGTAATGCGACGACGAGGGTGCCGCATCGATCACTGCAAGGAAGTCACTCGCCTTGCCCGCGGAATCGCCCGCCCAGACGAACAGGTATTCACCTGGCGTTGGTGAGGTGTTGGCGTGGCAAGCAGCGCATGTAATCAAGGCTGCAGTGATCAAGGTTCGGCGCATGCGTTTTCTCCTCGGCTCACCCGTTTGGCGTACAGCGTAAGAACTAGAATCGTCATATTCCCTTTTCATCGGTACAGAGCGCGCTTCCTCCAGCCGGTGGATCAGTTATCGCATGAAGAGAGAGCGGCGAGCCCGAAGGATCCACAAGTAGCAGGGGCGGGACTCGAACCCGCGACCGCGGCATTATGAGTTCGGAACGGTTAGAGGGGAAGTCCCCTTCCCCCTCTGAGGACCAAGCGTGACGCGGCACAGGGCGGCGTGGTGCCAACGGTGTCATCTGACATGTGAAATTCCGACGCGCGCAGCGTGCGCCGTGGCGGGCGACGTGAGCGCGGCGCTCGGTCACAGTTGCGGGGCGCACCTTCTGTTCGCCGAGGGCAAGTACGCGGCTCCCGTCGACACGCTTCGCCACGAGGGAGAACCGTCGCCCTGACCGCACGCGCAGATGACGATCGCGCTCGTGCGTTTGGGCCGCGAGCATATCAAAACGTTGGGCGCGCAGCGCGGATCCAAAAGTGCTTGTCAGTTGCAACAAACGTCGCCAGCAATGGAATCACCGCGGCGCCGCTGCCGTCTGGGCCACAGGCTTGGAGCCACCTTTCGCGACGGGGAACGCCTTCAGTACCTCACCCAACAGGTCCCAGACGGGGAAGGCCGGTCCAGGTCCGTCGAGACCCCGCCTTACCACGACCAGATCGTACGACGGCACGACAATCAGATACTGCCCCTGAGACCCAGCAGTGGTGTACGCATCCTGGGGAAGATCGCTGCGCTCATCCGGCACGAGCCACCACTGCCCGCCGTAGAAATTCCCGAATCGCGCCGTCGCTGGCGCGGGCGAGCGGACGAAGTCCACCCATGACTCAGGCAGAACGCGCTGGCCCCCCCAGACGCCGCGCTGCAGGTACAGTTGGCCGAGACGCGCCAGGTCCCGGGCATTCGTGTAGACCTGGCTGCTCATCACGAAGTCGCCAAATCTGTCCGCGCCTGCGACGGTGTTGCGCATGCCGACGCGGTCGAGTAGCGCGCGCCGGGGAAACTCGAGGTACGCGCGCGGCTCCTTGAGCGCAGACCGGAGCGCGAAGGCGAGCAGCAACGCGTCGTTGTTCTCGTAATCCCACACGGTACCTGGCTCGCGCACCAGTCCGCGGTCGCGAGCACCATGTGCCGAGCTCCAGCCAGCGAAGTAGGAAAGGCCCGAGCCGTAGACGTCGTTGTATTCGTTGTCTACCGGATACAGGCCGCTCGACATGTTGAGCACATGGCGGAGCGTGATGCGGCGCCGCGGATCAGCTGCCCGCTCATAGTTCGCCGGCGGCCATCCATCAACGCGGACCTTGGGATCACGACTCTTCACTCGTGAGTGCATCTCGTTCAACTCGTCGGGTGGCCAGTCAAACGGCAGCGGTGCGTCGAGCTGCAGCAACCCCTGTCCCACAGCGATACCCACGAGCGTAGACCCGATGCTCTTGGCGGTGGAATACGTGCGCGTCCGCGTGCGCATGTTGATGCCCGGCGCGTAGCGCTCGTACAGAATCTGGCCGCGCTGCATGATCAGAAGACTCAGCGTAACCTGTTTGGCGTGACCCCCATGTGACACCCTCTCGAACGTCCAGCGTCCAGCCTGGTCGAGGGCCGGCCGGCGCACTCCTGCCCGCAGGGCGGTCTTCGGCACGAGGTCTCCATCCGGCCAGGGAATCGCTGAAGGGTCACCGGACTGTGCCAGCAGACGCAGCTCCGGCAAAGAGTCGATGTCGTCGAACGTCTGATGCGGAGCCATCACGACGCAGCCGACGCCCTCCCGGTACGCGGCACGCATGACGGGTACCGGCGTCCGCGCTCCTCCGCCTCCCACCGCGACCGCCCGCCGCTGTTGGTCAATCACCATGCGGGATGGCGGAAGGGGCGCGAAGCGTTCTGCACGTAGCTCTCCCGCGTAGATCTGATCGAGAGTGCGGCCCGAGACAAACAACCCGTTGCATACGGCAAGCGCTTGCCCGCCCCGCTCGATGATCTCGGCGGTCGAAGAATGATAGGAAGGCGATTGTTGGCCCGCCGCGGATAGCGCGGACAGTAATATCGCGAGAGTGAAGATTCCCGGGGAAAGTGGAACGTTCCCTGTGGCACCGGCGCACGTACAGGACTGCGAGGGCATTCGATTTTTGGACGGAGAAACCGGCTAATGAATAGCCGGCACCACGATCGGTTCGAACTTTGTCGGGATCATAACCCGCGTTCGGGGTGATGCGACGTTCACTTCCCGTGCGAAGACCTTCACCTCTGCGTCTTCCGGTGATATGTGAGTGGGGAAGACAATTGCCGGATGACCGAGGGCGCGCATGAGCCGGCCAGCGTAGTCGTAGTTTTCCTTGCGGGACTGGTTTGCGCCGATCAGGGCAATGTCGGGGCGCAGCCCGTTCATCTCCCGCTCGATGTAATTCATGGAACCCATGATCAGCACCCTATGTCCCGCCATGCGAAGCAGGTACGCCAGATTGCCGCCTTCGACGAAGTGCTGGCGCGTAAGCGGTGCTTTGACACCGCGCGGGGCCGAGC
>JACDCM010000392.1 GCA_013817545.1 Gemmatimonadaceae bacterium
CTCGACACCCGCGACATCGGTGATCGCATTCAGTCGGCCCGTGGTGCCCTCCTGCGGTATGCCCAGGTCACGCGCGCGAGTCTGTGCCTGGGCCGCCGAGGCGATAGCGAGTGACAGAAGAAGGAGCTGCTTCATGGGAGATGGGGGGTGGGGGGGAACTGATCGGATTGCGGATTGCGGGCTTCGTACTGTGAAAAATTACTATGGTCCAAAGAATTGGGAAAAGAGGCCTTGGCGAGACGCGTTGCGCTGTGTGGCCATGATGACTTCAGTTACGCTACACAAACGCTGCACGCTTCAGAAGTCCGCAATCCGCAATCCAGTTTACTTCACCTCCGTCCTCGCCCAGTCCCAACTCTCGAGTCCCCCGTGCTTCATTGCTTTGACGGATATAACCGCGTCGGGTCCGACTGACGCGAGGTTCGCGCGGGGCTCGGTGACTGTGATGCTTGTTCGCGTGGGGTCGTCTGGAGGACCATGTGCCACAACATAGGACTTCACGCCGCTCTCCGCGGCTGCCGTCCATGCCACCTCTACCGCCGAGCCCCGGCGCTTGGCGGAAAGACCAGTGATCCTGGAAGGGCTCGAAGCCATCAGCATGATGGACGCCATGGTTGTTTTGCTCACCTCGGCCACGAGGCGGTGATTGATTGTCTCGAGAACATCGTGCGTTTGGTGATAGTGCGGGTTCCCCAATATCGGGTAGGAACCGATTCCGCCTACGATGTCGCCGTACACCTCGTAATACGCATGCGCGTCAGTGTTCTTGTAGTACTTGGCGTCGTAAGTGATCAGATTCGTGAACAGGAATGCGGCTGCGTGCTGCAGATCGCGAATGCCCGCATTCGAGTAGCGGATGGTGTTGTCCAGCCGCTGATCGTTAGCCCAGCCCACCATATCATTGTTGAGAGCGCCGACAATCCGCGTTTTGTTAGCGACGGCTCGCCGCACGTATTCCCGGCTTCCGTACAGGCCCGCCTCCTCGCCCGTGAAAAAAGCGAACTGCACAGTCGCAGGCATGGGACGTTTTGCCAGAACGCGTGCCGCTTCGAGAAGCGCCGAGGTGCCGGAGCTGTTGTCGTCTGCGCCCGGTCCGTCCTCGACAGAGTCGAAATGGCTGCTGATGACATACACGAGTTCCGGATTGACCGAGCCGCGCAGAGTCGCGATCACATTTGCCGAACGGGCTCCCGCTTCCGGCTCGAACCACTGCAGCTCGGGCTCGTACCCAAACGACCGGAGGGTATTTAAGATGTACTCGATCGCCATGGCGTTGCCGGGCTTGGTGATGTACTTGGAGCCGAATCCGAACAGTGCTGCCTCGTAGCCGTAGATGCGCGTCACCGAGACATCCGCCACTGCCACACGCACTGCCTCAGCGACCGGCTTGAACATCGCCTCGCCCCGCATGCGCAATGCAGCTTCGTTACGGCCGCCTGCTCGAACGCGCTCCAGCACTTCCGCTTTGGTAACTTTCTGGGCCAAATTCACCAGATACACCGCGCGCTCGGGTGACACGGTGTCGCCGTCGCGCTCGGACACGATTAGCACAGACGTACCGTCAGGGCTCGGAGCCCACTCGTACTCCGGAGCGACAGTCCGGACGGTGTTGTTGTGAAACAGGCGCGTCCTCTCGCCAGTGCCCGCGTCATACACGTGCGAGCGACGATGACGCGATTCGCCCACCACGGCGAGAATGCGATCGTTAGACAGCCAGCGGGGAAAGAGGTCGTGCTGGATCTCGCGCGTGAGCCGAATTTCCTCCTTGCCATCGCTGTCGGCTACATACACCTCCCAATCCTCGCGCAGCATCATCTGGTACGCCACTCGTCGCCCGTCGGGTGAGAGCGACGGATTCGCCAGCGGCCGATCGGAGCGTTTCACGACCACCGGTTGCGCCCCCGCCCCAAGCCGAACTATCGAGATCGTATTGGCTCCCGCCTCCTTTCCAACGAACGTCACCGCGGAGCCATCCAAAGACACAGATGGCGACGAACCCTCGAACTGCCGGCTCTCGCCGTTGGCGATATTGCGGATAGCGAACCTGGTCGTTCCAATCGCATACATCAGTGAACCACCTGCAATCGCGACCGGGTTCGTCTTCAATCCAGCAGCATCAGTTACGGGCACAGGAGGCGAGCCGGCCGCAACTCGGTAAATCTGGCTGATTCCCTGACTTCCCCTGGAAGTAGCCACTATGTACAGGGAGCCGTCACTGCCATACAGCAGCGTTTGCGGTACCAGCGCTGAAATGGCGACGCTTCGCTCGGCGCCGGAGCGCAGATCACGCACGCGAATCCGGACCAGCTCTGATTCCAGCCGCAACACCTCAGAACGCTGACGACGGAATGCGGCAATGTCCTGAGCGGCCAGGGCTCGGTCCTGCTCCGCGCGCGCCGCCCTGAGCGCGGGGAACTCCTGCACGGAGAGGTATGCGGCTTCACCTCCAGCCGGTGCTAACGCGACGCCGAAACCCGGGACGTCGGCAATCTTGCGAACCGCGCCGTTCGCAACCGCTATAAGGTGTACTCTGCGTCCGGCACCGGTGCCGGAACCGTACGCCGCAACGCGCCCGTCGCGACTCCAACGGAGCGTGTTACCGTCTGACGCGACTTCCGTGACGCGGTACAGCTCCCCGGTCAGGAGTGCGATTGGTTCGAGCACTTCATCCGTATCAGGTGACTGTAGCAGGGATTCCAGTCTGGCGAGCGATTCGGGATAATCGCCGGATTCCCAGGCGATGCGCGCAGAGTCGAAGCTGACAGCCGCGCCACTTTCGGCGCGCGGAGCACGGTTGGCCGAAGACCGCGCTTCCTGCGTGGAAGCACTTCCTGCCGGAAGCAAGAGAAGCAGGGCGACGATACACATGCCTTTTGACATCAGTTCCAGGTTGGCGGTCTTGCTGCTCTGGGCGGCATCGGCGCCTGAGATAGGTCCGTGCGCGGCTTAATCCGCGCGCGGTTGATTGGACGCGCGTGATTCGGGTGGTGAAAAGGTATCTTTCAGCTTCAGATTTGATAGCGGGGGGGGCCCGCGCTACGACTGAATGGTTTTCCCCCTGCCGCAATCCCGTGCCGCCGCCTATTTCCGTCTTCAAACTCCCAACTGTCACTCCCAACCATTCTCCTTGCTGATGCCCCCACTCCCCCAGCCTGCATGCTAGCCACCCGCATCCCAAGGATAAAGATCTGCTGTATATCGAGCCGCGCGGAAGCCACCATTGCGGTGCGCGCTGGCGCGTCGGCTATCGGACTTGTCTCCAGCATGCCGAGTGGGCCCGGGGTCATTCACAATGAATTGATCGCGGAGATAGCGCGTACCATCCCGCCCGGTGTAGCATCCTTCCTGCTCACCTGCTGCGAAACCGTCGGCGAAATCGTTGGACACCAGCGAGCTGCCGGCGTCAACACTCTGCAGCTGGTTGACCGGCTACCGCATGGCAGCCATGACAGCCTTCGGCGGGCGCTCCCCGGCATAAGTATCGTGCAGGTCATTCATGTTACCGGAGAGGAGTCAATCGAGGAGGCCGTATCAGTCGCGCCGAATGTGAATGCCGTCCTGCTCGATTCCGGTAATCCCGCCCTCGCGATCAAGGAGCTCGGAGGAACCGGCCGCCGCCACGACTGGCGTATCTCACGCCAGATTCGCGAGCTCCTGGACATTCCTGTCTTTCTTGCGGGCGGGCTCCGACCTGACAATGTCGCCGAAGCGATCGAGGAAGTCGGTCCTTATGGTCTGGATGTGTGCAGCGGTGTTCGCACGAACGGTGACCTCGATGAAGCCAAGGTGAACGCATTCATACGCCAGAGCAAGACTCATTCATCAGAGCCTGCGTTTGATAGCTGACTGCCTTCGGTCACAGTCACATTGCGATACCCGGCCCGCTTACTCCGCCCGAAGTGCCACAGTCGGATCAACACGCGTCGCTCGTCGTGCTGGCACGTAGCAAGCGAGGGTTGCGACGATCCCC
>JACDCM010000082.1 GCA_013817545.1 Gemmatimonadaceae bacterium
CGTATTACTTCGTCGGCAAAGACGCCAAGGGAAATCGAGGTCTCCTATCTCCAAGCTCGTCACTGGATCACCGAGCAGTGCTTGACACGTCGAACTACGTGCAAGTTACTCACTACGTTGATCATCAGTCGCTTCGAACATATAGCTACGATATAGTGAAATCCACAGACGGCGGATCTACCAAGCAACTTTTGGTCTCCGACATACTCCCGAAGGATCTTCCTATAAATGACACCGGGCTACCGCTTTCGTCGTTCGTACTTCCGTCACGAGACAGTACGGGAGATTTTCAAACACAAGGCTGGCTAGGATTCTACGGTGCGGCTCCTTCGGGGCAGCCAGCAGTTACAGGATTTATCGCAGGGAACTCGGCTCTTCAGTCGCTTATTTCCGCACTTGCGACGGTCGGTTTGGTTCGAAACGATACGATGCCTGCGGATGTCGTGCAGTTAATCGGTGATCTGGGGGGCGACGCCGTGGTTCTCGCCATGTATGATGTTCGAGTCGGAGTTGCGGCCAGCGGGGGCACAGTTGATTCCTGGAATGATGTGCGCTCTGGTACTGGATTTGGTCCGGTCTTAACCAGTGCAAGCGGAACCCGGCCAGCGTACGATGCGGTTAACCTTTTGATCACTGGTAACGGCACTGGCGCTCGCCTGACAACGTCGTCCGATTCTCGTTTTGCCACCAATCTACCGAAGACGTTGGTCTTTGTCGGGACCGTTCCGAACAATACTACTGGTAACGATCAGTTTGCGACGTTTGTCGGGACTAGCTACTCACGCTCTCTCTCTGTTATTACAGCTGGCAGCGGTGCAGCGGCCAATCAGATCTCTAACGTCAGCGGGGCGGGATCCTACGTCAATAGCCCTGTTGCGGGCGCTGCGGTAAGGAGGATCGTAATTTCTTCTGAGGATACAGGCGTATACAGCATAGAAGTACCTAACACGGCCAAGGTAACCAACGGAATAGGCAATGACTCTGCGGGAAACAACGTTCTGTCTCTTTTCGCCCGCGAGAATGGTGATCGCGCGTGCGCAGCCACTGTGCGTGCCGTTATTGTCCTAAATCGCGCTGCGACTGTTAGCGACGCCAGCACGCTAAAGGCATGGGCGCAAGCTAATCATGCCGCCGTTCTAGCATGACAAAAACCTGACGGGAACAACACAGATTCGTGACCGCGTGGGTTCGACATCGGATATCCGGTTCGTTCCATACGACGTGGCCTATCGGCCCGGCTTCGAGGACATGCAGCGGCGCGTGCCCGACGTCAGCAAGGCTCATCGGCTCATAGGGTTCCGGCCAACGAGAACACTGGATGACGTCATTACCGACATTCTTGCTGATCCGGGTACCTAAGGGTCGTGCGGGTCCTCGCAGTAACGCATGCATATCCGCAGCGCAGCTCCAGAGCGCATGGTGTCTTCATTCATCGCCTCAACCTCGGACTCAGAGAGCTCGGTCACGAGGTACACGTCCTGCAGCTCGCGGAGTGGTGCCCACCATGGCCGCTGGCAGCTGTGGACAGCTCGTGGCGGCGCAGCCACGCCGTACGTGACGAGATGCTGGACGAGTTGGACGGGATTCAGGTGCACCATCCACTTACGATCACGCCCCGCCCAAGCCGCTTCTTTTCGGGCGATCAGTGGGAGCGGGAAGTGCGAACTCTGGCCAGGTATTGCTTGCGTCGGCCGCGCTTGGCGCAAGCGGACGTCGTCATAGGGCATTTCATGGTTCCCGATGGCTATCACGCGCTCGGACTGGCTCGCGCACTGGGCCTTCCTTCCGCAGCGATGGCATGGGGGGATGACTTGCATGCCTGGCCCGCCGCGAAAGAAGCGTGGGCACAGCGACTACGCGTGGTATTGGCTGAAGTCGACATCCCTATCGCCTGCTCGAGGCGCATGGCCAACGACGGAAATGCGTGGCTGGAAGAGCCGCGACATGACTGGGAGATCGTTTACGGAGGTGTGGATCTCGAGCTTTTCCGACCCACCGATGCTTGGCGCGCCAAACGCCGCGACATGATCCCAGAAGTGCCGGCGGTACGGACTGAGAACGCCAGATTGCTTTTGATGCTGTCGCAGCCGGTGAAAGCCAAAGGCTACATCGAAATGTTGGAGGCGTGGGCAGAGGTTGGCGATGGGGCTAGCGAATGGCATCTCCTTATGGCCGGTGGTGGAGCCGGCGACCTGGATGTTGCGGGTGAGATAGCCAGCCGTGGTCTCGGAGAACGCGCGCATTGGCTGGGCCCTCAGCCACCAGAGCGAATCCCCGCTCTCCTGCAAGCGTGCGATGCGTTCGTGCTTCCGAGCCACAATGAGGGACTTTCGCTTTCCATGCTGGAAGCGATGGCCACCGGACTGCCAGTGATCGCGACGGACGTGGGTGGGCACTCCGAGGTAATCTCCAGTCCAACGGAAGGGTGGCTGATTGCTCCGCGCGACACGGCTGCACTCGTTCGCTCTCTCCGCGAGCTGAAGGGAGCATCCAGCGTCCGTCTGGCTGAAATTGGAATCGCGGCCCGGCGGGCTGCTGCCAGAATCGGTAGCCCGTTGGACAACGCCAGCCGCCTGGAGGCGATCATGCTTCGTGGTGTCCGACAGGATTCGGCATCGGCCGCTGGTGTGACAGGAAGCTTAAACTGAAACGTTCGATGGGAGTCCATGATCAAACTGATTGGCAATCTTGAGGGTGGACAGTCGCACCATGTTCCCGTTCAGCTTTACCGGGTGGAGCGAAGATTTTCTTCTTGCTACACTCGCGTGACAAAGATCCTTCCGTTGGTGGCGCCTTGAGCTTGGACCTAGCCAGCGCACCTCTGGAACGGATCGATCCCTTGCCGTTCCCACTCGAACCCCGCAGCCAACAACGGCCCTCGCTTTGTGTGGTGTTACCAGTCTTCAACGAGGAGATCGTACTAGCGCGTACATACGAGGAACTGCGCGCGACTCTCGAAGGACTTGATGCTGACTGGCGACTTCTCTTCGTTAACGATGGAAGCCGCGACGGCACGGTAGGTGTCCTTGAGCAACTCTATCAGAATGACGAGCGGGTGGGTTATCTCCTCCTTTCGCGAAATTTCGGTCATCAGGCGGCGCTTAGCGCCGGCCTCGATCATGCCGATACGGACATTGTCGTCAGCATGGATGCTGACCTTCAGCACCCGCCGGCACTCCTTCAGTCCATGCTTGCCGCTTGGCGCGCAGGCTACGACGTCGTACATGCACGAAAGCTCGCTACTGTCGATCTTCCGAAGGCTCGATCAATCGCGACCTCGCTTGCCTATAAGGCCATCTCACGTGTTGCCCAGGTAGAGATCATCGAGCAGGCGTCAGACTACCGCTTAATTGATCGACAGGTGTTGGATGCACTTCGTACTCTGCCCGAGCTGGGGCGGCTGTACCGTGGACTGACGCCGTGGGTCGGCTTCCGACAGTGTATCGTTCCGTACGTTGCCGCGCAGCGTGCGGGCGGAACGTCACAGTACGGCTTGAAACAGCTTGGGGGGTTGTTCGCTCGCGCGCTGTTTGATTTTTCGGACGTTCCGCTGCACGTAGGCCTAGTGTTAGGGGGATTCGCGATGGTCTTTAGCGTGCTTTATCTCAGCTTCATCATGTTGTGGATGCTTCTTGGCGAAAGCCGTCCCCCTGGCTGGGCGTCAAGCGTCTCGGTGACGCTGGTGCTCAACTCTGTAATCCTCGCGTTCCTGGGTATTATCGGGGTGTATGTCGCGCGACTGTACAATGAAGTACGCCGCCGCCCGACGTACCTCCTAAGCCGCGTGCGAACACATGAGCCAAAGACATGACAATTGGCGGCCATGACGGCGTGACATGCAGCGTATGCTCGAATACCAATGGTCATGAATGCGTTCTGGGCAACCTAAATCGTTGCCCCATGTGCGGCTTCGTGTGGTACCCGATTACCGACTATCCAGCGGTCAGCCTCTTGTATGAGGACGCGTACTTTGCGGGCACCGAATATCCCGATTACCTGGGCCAGGAGAATGCGCTGCGAAAGTCCATGCGGCGTCACCTCAGTCAGATGGCTCGTTTTTCACCGCTCGAGGGAAAGTTGCTGGAGGTCGGTTGCGCTTACGGACTATTCCTAGACGAGGCGCGGCTGCACTTCGACCAGGTCGTTGGCGTCGACGTATGTGCCAACCCGGTTTCGCACGCTTGTAAGCAGATTGGTGTTGACGCCCGGTGTGGTAATTTTTTGCGAATGGAGTTCGGAGCCCAGCGCTTCAATGTCGTATGCCTGTGGGACACGATCGAGCACCTACCGACACCAGGCGATTTCCTCAAGAAAGCCGCTGAGCTGATTGTCGATGGAGGAATGCTGTACATAACTACTGGCGATATCAGTGCTGCGGTAGCGCGCATGCGGGGTCGGCATTGGCGACAAATCCATCCACCGACGCATGTGAGTTACTTTTCGCGCGAAACGCTGTCAAAGCTGTTGCGGCTAAGCGGATTCACGGTTGTGGGAATCGAAACAGCCTCATACTACCATACGCTTTTTAATATTCTGGCGTCCATCCGGCTTCGTCGAGGCGTCTTTGGAGGAGTGGCCTCCGGCTTACTCAGCATGCTAGGGGAAGGCCTCGCCCGTCGCTTTGGGATCTGGCTAAATCTTGGCGACATAATGTTTGTCGCCGCGCGTCGAATCCCGACAACGATTCCTAGCCGGACACAATGACAATAATTCCGGCTGATGGGTGGCCCGAACGCTCGAAGCACTATCCATCGGCCGAAGATGGCGTGCTCACGCGTAGAATAGTGACGGTAGCGGGTGCCGCACTCGCCGCCTGGTCCGCTTGGCTGCTTCAGCCGTGGCGCTTTTCCCCGTTCGATCGACTCGACTTTCCAGACATTATACCGGTTCTTCAACAATCCGGATCAGTTCTCGATGGTGCATGGGCCCTGCACCAATTTTACCTGGACTTCGGTAGGTTCTTTCCGATGCACGCCTTCAGCCTTTCGCTCCATTGGGAGGCTTTCGGCTCCAATCCCGTTGGCTGGCAAGTCGCGCGATTTGTTTTGATGTGGTCCATAATTGTCGCCGTGTACCTTCTACTTCGACGCCGGTTCGCAGCCACTCCTATTGGGGCACTTGCCGGGGCGTCACTTTTCCTTGTATCAGGGACCGCGGTCTCCAATTTTCTAAAACTCCAAGTTGGCGACTCAGCTGGCGCAGCGTTCGTTCTTGGTGCGACCGCCATTGCCGCGGGATACCAACGCAGTAGTCATCCGCGCCGTGATGCGCTGCTCGTCGGGCTTCTTGTCGCCGCGGGACAGCTCTCCAGAGAAACGATAGTGGCGTCCTTGCCGTTCGTGCTACTCATGGCGCTATGCGCCGAAGCGCCTGGGCGCTTCACGTTGCCGCGTGTTGCCCGTCAGAACGTGGAGTTCGTGGTGATTGTGTCGTTGCTCACGCTGCTCGCGGTTTCCGGCGCCGCAGCAATAAGACTGACGGCGGCAACCGATGCCATCGACGCGTCTTACACATCTGGCTACTCACTTCAATCTGTTACCTTCGCCAATGTGTCTAACGTCGTTCGCGCAATATTTCTCCCGGTAACTCGCGTAGCGCTCTTTCCGGCAAACGTCGCTTACGCAGCCGTAATCATAGCTGGATGGACGCTGTCGCTACGTCGTGACCGAACGAGCGCTGGGACAGCGCTAGTCGTGGCTCTCTCCTTACCACTGGCGGGGGCAGTCATGTACGCGCCATGGCCCTTTTTTTCGGGCTATTACGGGTTGCCATTTCTGCTAGGTGGATCGATGCTGCTCGCTCTCGCCGTCTCGGAGATTGAGCGTTGGACGAGAAGGCCCCAAGTGCGGATCGCGACATATAGCGCATGTATTGTGCTGACACTTCTCGGTGGCGTAATGGCTGTCTCCTCCGTGCGAGAGTACCGGGCACAAAGCTGGGTCGATGCGGGTGTGGCCCGCGCACTCGCTCGTCTAGTTCCTGCCCATGGCAGTGCGGTAGTTGCCGTCGCCGATCCGATCGCGAACCCTCTCTTCGGAACCGACCTGCGCAAATACGCCTTCATGTCCGAAGGCGTCGTAATCGGCACACCCGCTGAAGTCTCCTGCGCCGAAGGCGAGTTGCTTATCCGTGCGGGAACAACGGCGCTTGTCGTGAGATACGTTGAGGAGTGCCCTCGAGTGGGTGTCTCAACTCAGTTGCCCTCACTTTCCATTAGGCAGTCGTATAAATATCCAGCTTGGAGTATGGTCCGCGTGGTATTCGACTCGGTGCGCGCGGATTTGTGGGTGCCCACTCCCACATCCCGATCTAGTCCTGGCGCCGCAAACTTTGTTTCAAACCGCGAGTAAGCTCGATGCCCCGTTTCGTCTACTACGCATGCGAACCACTCGTGATTATCTCTCCACGCGCAGGTTCCCAATCCTGACTGTAAGCTAGGAGCGCAGACAGCGATGAGTGGATCAAGATCGCGGGGTTATGCGCGATATCGACGTAGGTCTCGCGCCGCATGACGAAAGTGCGCTTCCCAGCAGACGGCGCTTCGCCGCAATCGGAGACTGAAGCGAAGGCCCTGAAGATCAGCCAATCGGTGGTGCGGGACGGGTCAGGCGGTAGCTCCACAGTGCGTTCGCGTGAGCGAACGAAAAAGGTCCTTACCGTTGTGGGCGCGCGTCCACAATTCGTAAAGGCCGCAGTTGTCTCCCGCCATCTCCGGATATTGGCGGGCAATGCGCCGTTCAACGAGGTGCTGGTACATACTGGACAGCACTATGATCACCTAATGAGCGACGTCTTCTTCCAGCAGCTGGAAATGACGCCTGCGGCTCGCAACCTCGAGGTAGGCTCCAGTTCGCCTGCCCAGCAGCTCGCGCTAATGATGGAGCGCCTAGACCTGGTGTTTCGAGAGGAACAGCCAGACGCCGTCCTGGTGTATGGCGATACGAACTCGACGCTCGCGGCCGCCATCGTATCGACTCGCTATGACATACCACTCGTGCACGTGGAGGCAGGGGAGCGGATCTTTCGCAGACGGGAGGTTCCCGAAGAGGTCAATCGCGTACTGACGGACCACGCCGCTTCGCTGTGCCTTACATCGACACAGCGTGCCACATCGTACCTGCTTCGGGAAGGAATGAGCCCTGAGCGTGTTCGCTTCGTGGGCGATCCAATGTTCGACCTTTTCACGTGGGCGCGGACAAATCTCGCGCGGCTCACCGTGGTGTCACCAGAGACCCTCGGCGTCGCGCCCGATGGCTATCACCTGGCCACGATACACCGCGCGCAGAACACCTCATCGCGCGAGGCATTGATTCCACTTCTCGAGGCCCTGGACCGTTCCTCTCTACCGGTGCTTCTACCGGTCCATCCGCGCGTCCGCGATTTATTGCGCAAATGGCGTTGGCAGCCGCGGGCGAACCTTCGGCTTGTGGAACCGCTGGGCTACTTCGATTTCCTCGCGGCGCTGCTCTCGTGCAGGAAAGTCGTGACAGATTCGGGTGGCGTAACGCGGGAGGCTTTCTTCGCCCGCCGACCTTGCATCGTCCCCATGGAGAATAGCTGGTGGGTGGAGATCGCCGAAGCCGGATGGGCGCTTGAGACGGGTTCCGATACCGAGGCTCTCACCGAGGCGCTGGAGTCGTTCACGCCTCCCAATGAGGCGCCGGAGGGATTGTTCGGGGACGGACACAGCGCCGACCGCATTGTGCGGGAGGTGAACGAGCTGCTCGCGGGGACGGCCGCTCACAATGCCGCGTGGCACCCGCACGGCACGTTCGAAGTGCTCCCTCAAGCCAGAGCGACGAACTTTACGCATCGCAACTACCGCGTTTTTCTCCAGCGCTTCATCGACGCCGGATACGAATTCGCCCCATTCGACAAGGGCGCGGAGTTATTGGAAACCGGGAAGCCATTCGTGCTGCTGCGGCATGACGTCGATCTGGATCTACATCGCGCGTTAAGAATCGCGGAAATCGAGGCCGATGCGGGAGTTCATTCGACCTTTTTCCTGCTGGTACGAACGGACCACTACAATCTCTTCTCGGCAGAATCCACAGACGTTGTGCGCCGGCTCCTGGTGCTCGGGCATTATCTCGGGCTCCACTTCGACGTTGCCGCATATCCCAACGCGACTGCAGCAGAAGACCTCGCGGCGGCGTGCGCACAAGAGGTGACGCTCCTGCAGAGCTGGTTCGAGCGCGAAATCACAATGGTCAGCTATCATCGCCCCAGCGCTCTTGTACTCACGGGTGATCGCGCGCTGTCACATCCGCTTCCTCATACGTATATGCCTCTTTACACCAGGAGCATTCGCTACATGTCCGATTCGAGGGGACAGTGGCGGGAGGGGGAGCCGACTCTTACCGACACGTTTCGCGAGCGCAAGCCTTTTCACATCCTGACGCACCCCATCTGGTGGAATGAGCGGCCTACCACGCCGTACGAGGCTCTGCAGCAGTACGTTCACGACCAACGTCGCGCGCTGGAATTATCCGTTGCGCGGAACAGCGCATCGTATCGTGTCGGTTGGATGGCGCGGGCTCTCGAGCCGTGAGGCACCCAACGCAGCCGATTGAGAAGAAGGTGGCTGTGGTTGGCTGCAAGCACACCACGAAAGACCTCATACTCGGATTAGCGCGGGAAGGGTTCGCGATCGATCACTGCGTCACTATTTCGCCCGAGAAAGGGGAGAGTCAGAAAGTCGCTGGTTACCATGACCTGCGGCCGTTTCTTGATGCATCGGGCATTCCCTACACGCTGGCTAACAAGTACAGCCTCAAGTCCGACGAGGACGAGCAACAACTGCATGATCTCCGTCTCGATCTGCTGATTGTGATGGGCTGGCAACGTCTGATCCCCGACTGGTGGCTGCGTAGCTTGAGCGTTGGTGCCTTCGGCATGCATGGCTCCTTCAAGCCGCTACCGCACGGCCGCGGGCGCAGCCCCATGAACTGGTCACTGATTCAGAATCGAACTCTTTTCTTCACGCACCTTTTTCAGTACCTGCCGGGCGTTGATGATGGCCCCGTTGTGGGTGTGCAGCGATTCGACCTTACCCCGTTCGACACGGCCCACACCGTGCACTTCAAGAACACGATTGCCTGCGTCAAGCTGAGTGCGCGGCATCTGCCCGGTTTGCTGGATGGCACCGCGGCCAGAATTCCCCAGGCCGAAGGTGATGCCAGCTTCTGGCCCAAGCGATCCGACGAGGACGGCCTGATCTACTGGACCGATACGACGACTGACGTCTACAATCTCATTCGGGCAGTGACGCGGCCGTTCCCGGGCGCATTCACGTATCTCGATGACGACCGTACGCGCCTGCTGCGCGTGTGGCGCGCGATTCCATTCGACTCGCACCTCCTGTGGCCCGATGCAGCTTCCGGCACAATCGTCGAGGCCTTTTACGATGGCACAGTCGTAGTAAAAACCGGCGATACGACCCTTCTGATCCTCGAGAGCGAGGGACATGGCTTTTCCCAGTCAGACGTGGGACGCCGCCTGGGTAGCCTGGATACTCCTCGAAAAGTCTGGGCGAATCTGCCTTCATGAGCCAGGAGCGGTTTTCGCCAGACTCTCGAGCGGTATCCGAAGAGGCCAATGAGAGCGACGGCTACGCGCTCGTGCATCTTGTCGCGCAGGAAACGCTTACGAACCTGATTGCATCGCAAGTCGTAGATCACATGGCTGTGCAGAGTTCCACGAACGGGCGGGACCGGCCGGTGCCAGTGGTGGTGGGGTTTCTGGAACCGGTCCGTCATGCCATTGGCAGCAGCGTGCGCACGCGCGTGCGAGAGCTGCGGTTGCGCGCGCCGGGGGTGCAGATGGCTGTGCTTCCATACATTAGCCGACTGAGTCGGGAGGCAAACGCGCCCTTGGTCGCGCGCGCTCTCCGCCGCATGGTTGGTCAGCGCCGAGTCGTATTCCACTGTCGGACCGAAATCGCGGCCGAGTGGGCCATAGCGCTGCGAAGCCGCTTTCCAGGTTCCGGCATTGTCGCTGACATCCGAGGTGCTCTCGCTGAGGAAATTCTTTACGCGCGTGGCTTCGATGGCCCGGCGACAGCAGATCCGCGGGGACTCCGCGAATATCACGAACATCTGAGCAGATTACATGGTGCTTTGGCCGGCACCGGGCGCGTGATCTCGGTGTCACCGGGAATGCTGAATTGGCTTGAGGGCCTCGGAGTGGACAGGCGGCGTCTTCTTTACGTTCCATGCTGTGTCGCTGCGGTGACCTATGCTCCAGCCCGAAGGGCCGCCGCGAGAGCAAAGCTCGGATTGCAGGACAAACTGGTGTTCGCGTACCTCGGGACGATCACGCGGTATCAGCACATCGAGGATGGGGTGCTGCCCTTCTTTCGCGCCGCGAAGAGCGCCTGCGAGAAGGCGCACCTTCTCTGCCTCACGAATGAACCGGATCGCATGCTGCAGCTGGCCGATGCGGCGGGTGTGCCGCGGACCGCAATCACGGCCATGAGCGTGCCGCAGGGCCAGGTGGCGGACTATCTCTCCGCCAGCGACTGTGGGTTGCTTTTAAGGGCACCGGCGCCGATTAACCGGCTGTGGCAGCCGACGAAGCTTGGTGAGTATTTGGCGGCGGGCGTTCCGATGATCGTGTCACGCGGAGTAGGCCGAGTAGATGAGCTCGTCGAGGAATTCGGCGCCGGGATTGCCATCGACTGCTTTGGAGTCAGCGCTGATAGTCTGGCCGCCGAGGCACGCAGGGTCTGCATTGCGCTAGCTGAACAAGGCCCGGCGATGCGAGAAAGAGCTGTAGCGCTGTGCACGGATCAGTTTCTCTGGTCGTCGTATGTCGCGCCGGTGCGAGAAGCATATCTGGGCGCGCTCTCATGGAGAGATCCAGTACAGTGAGCAGAGACTGGTGACTTTGGACTCCACATCCGACTTACCGGTGCGTCGCACGGGAGATGCCGTCGAGATTGCGGGAGATTACCAGCATCGTGCGCGATCGAAGGGGTTTGTGGTGCAGCGGTTCTGGCACGCAGAGAAGGAGCGCATGATACGCGAGTTCAGCGCTCCGCGGCGCGGTGAGCGGGTGCTGGACGTGGGTTGCGGTTCAGGCGTAATCACGGACGTTCTGGCTTTCTCGGGTGCTCGTACCACAGGGGTAGATGGCAATCTGCGCGCAATCGATTACGCGCGCCGCACCTTCGTGCGAGACGGGTTGGACTTCAGGTGCGCACTCGTAGAGGACCTGGGTGAAGCTCCAGGCTCGGTGGATCGCATCTACTGCCTTGAAGTCATCGAGCACCTGTACGAGCCGCAGGTCCACGAACTGCTCCGTCAGATGCATGCGCTCGTAAAGGTCGGAGGCACTCTAACCCTTACGACGCCGAACTTTCGCGGCCTTTGGCCTGCCATCGAGCTTGTGCTGGACACACTGCGTTTGGTGCCGCATCTCGCGGGGGACCAGCACGTCAGCAAGTTCAACAGGCGCTCGCTTCGCTCGGCACTGGAGCGCGCGGGGTGGAAGGTGGAGCGGCTCGTTACGTTCTCCACATTTGCGCCTTTCCTTTCCGTCTTCGGCTGGAAAACGGCGCTCTGGGTTGCGGAACGCGAAACGAGCTGGAGCCTGCCGTTCGGGAATGTCCTGTTTACCATCGCCAAAAAGGAATGAGCCGGAAGAGCCGTGCGGACAATGCGATGAGTTACGAAGCTGACATGTCCAACCGGGTTGACCTGTCCATTGTGCTTCCATGCTACCGAGGCGCCCAAATCGCGCGCCGGTCAGTGGATGTCCTCACCGATTATCTGCCACGCACTGGCTTGAGTTGGGAGGTCATCGTGGTTGACGACGGAGGAGGCGACTTCGATGCACCTGATTGGAATGACGATGCATCGGTGCGGTTACTATGCTTACCGCGAAACCGGGGGAAGGGGGCAGCTGTTCGTGCTGGAATGCTCGCAGCCCGGGGGCGCGCTCGCATTTTTACGGATGTAGATCTGCCGTATGACCTGGACTTGTTTCCAGTTATAGCCGAGTACCTGTTGAGCCGGGATTTTCACGTTGCAGTCGGTGACCGAACACTTCCTGCTTCCAGCTATGCGCTGGAGGTCGGTTGGAAGCGGCGCATCGCGTCGGGCCTATTCTCCACTTTCGTAGGAACGATGGTCACTGGTGGGTTTTTCGATACGCAGTGCGGGCTAAAAGGATTTCGCGGCGATATCGCGGACCAGATCTTCGCTCTGGCGAGGGTGGATCGCTTTGCGTTCGACGTGGAGTTGCTGTATCTCGCGCTCAGCTTCCGGACCGACATCAAGCGTGTGCCTGTGCGCCTTCGAAATAACGACACCTCGTCGGTGCGATTGGTGCAGGATTCGTCACGCATGTTCGCGGACGTGATGCGGATAAAGTACCATCAGCTTAGCCGCCGGTATCGCAGTGCTGAACTAGCCCAGATAGTGGCCGATGATTTTGACACGGTGCGCTCGTCCATCAACGGTCGAGAACGCGCCTATCCGCAAGTCGAGAGCTCGTTGCAGCGCCAAGCCGCCGAGTGACATCTCCCTTGCGATCGCGGACACACGTGCCGGTGGTGCCGACCATCGGTGAGGCCACTGTCCCTCCTGACTCACCGGTTCCCCGTGATGCCGCAGGGTCGCAAGTGGAGCCGTCGTCGTGGATAACTGCTGGAGTCTTCGCGGCGGTTACAGTGTGGAGCGCACTTCTTTACAAGCCATGGGTGGCGCTCCCGTTTCCAATCAGGGATTTCGGCTCGATTCTGGATCTGTTCCAGGCCAATGATTCCATGGTCGGCCGGTGGTCGGCACTACTCGACATGGTGGTGGCGGCTG
>JACDCM010000393.1 GCA_013817545.1 Gemmatimonadaceae bacterium
ATTTCACACGCACGAGCATAGTTGGTTCAAGATCTATCGTCGGATTGCGGATTGCGGGATGCGGACGCCCGCACTCGAGATTCTTGTTCGCACTACGCACTTCGCAGTTCACACTTCGCGCTTCGCGCTTCGCAGTTCAGTCCGCAATCCGCAATCACTTCCCCATCGTATCCCTGGTCGCCTGAATCAACGCTTCCATATGATCCAGATACTGCTGCAGTGCACGACGACCCGACGCCGTTAGACGATACTCGGTCCTGGGTCGCCGATCCTCGAAGCGCTTGGTGCAGGTGACGTAGCTCGCGTCTTCCAGCTTTCGCGCGTGCACACTCAGATTTCCGTCCGTCGTATGCAGCAGTGCCTTGAGCTCGTTGAAGCTGACTGACTCGTTCGCCGCCAGCGCACTGATGATCCCGAGTCGCATTCTATGATGAATGAGAGTGTCGAGCTCGATCGATTCACCTGGTCCTACGCGCCCGCGCACTCCGCGGAGCCGAGCTTTTCCGGGAATGGCGTCGTCGTCATGCCGCTTCCGCGGCGCCGTGCCTCCGTTAGCCACCATGTCTCCTGGCGATGAAAATCCCGAACATCACGTGCAGCAAGCCGAAACCCCCCACGAGCCACCAGTTGCCCCACGCGGCAGGCGTGAAGAGTGCGACCACGCCGAGTGCCATGAAGCAAAGTCCCATGACCGGAACGATGCGCACCGAGAAAGCGCCGCCGGTCACTACTCCTGTGCCATACAGAAGAAGCCAGGTACCGGGCACCGCCTCGAAAAGTCCGGCGCGCACCAATACTCCTGTCAGAACCGCTCCGACCAGAATCGGGGGCGCGAAGCTGAGCACGAACTTGCGAATGGGCCCAGACAGCAACGGCATGTGGGCGACGCGTCCCTTCCAGGCGGTGGCGAGACCGCCTATGGCTATCGATAGGGCAGCCTCCGACAACCAGGTTGCAAGCCACCGCATCGACCCTACGTTCTGCGTGGCGAACAGGCCGGCGGCGATCGCGGTTATTCCGACCAGCACTTCACCCCATCCGGAGATTACGGTGAAGGACGATGCATTGAGCATCGTTTCGCGAATGAAGCGAAGGTCGTCCATCGCTCGCGCGTGAAGCGCGGGGGACTCCTGCCGGGCTGGCTCGACGAGCTTTAGGTTGCGCATGGATGGTATGATAACGAAGCAATAGCGCTTTGGCAAGTACTTTGAAGCGCAAAGGAGCAGCCTGCCGATCGGCGGCGCTTCTTTCACGGATCGCTGGGCAACAGCCTTACCTGCTCACTGCACCTCAACCCATCCCGGAACCCCGCACTGCGAAAAGGAGTAAGACGGTCGCGCGCGCTCTTTACTATGCGCCACTTGCCATCTGCCATCTGCCATTTGCTATCAGCTATCTGCCATCAGCCATCTGCCCGTCAAATAGCTCGAAATAACTCGGCAAGCTCGATCGAGAAGGGCGCTGACGCTTTCGCGGGATTCCAGGTGATTCGCGTACGCTCTATAGCCGGGAAATGGGCATCCGGCGTCCAGACTTCGACTGTAAGCTCATCCGCATCGACGACCCAGTAGGTTGCCACTCCCACCTCCTGGTACAACCGGCGCTTCGTGAAGCGGTCGTAGCGAACAGAGCTGGGGCTCAATACCTCGATCGCAAGCAGCAACGTCGTTACTTGTTTCCAGTCGAGCGTACTCGCCTGCTCCACCGGCACGACGAACACGTCTGGTTGCACCAGTATGTCGGGTCCCCACGAGATGTCGGCTGGCGAGAGGAAGATATGAGCCACCCCGGGCTGTTCATCGAGATAGCACTGTAGTGCGTGCGCGAGCCGGAAGAGCACCTCCTGGTGCAACGCACGCGGGGAGGGGGTCACAAGGAGCTCCCCGTGAACGGTCTCGTAACGATTGCCGTCCTCGGGAAGGGCCCGTACCATGTCGGCTGTGTAAAACTCGAGCGCAGGTTGCATACGCATACGATCTGCTCGGCGATAGGGAAAGCGCAAGTGGCAGGCATTCCGAATTCTGATGCGCATCACCCTGGCGATCGCCATCGTTTGACGGCAGACGTACCCAATCGCGGTTGCCTCGCAGGTGAGGGTGACCGCAGTGCCAGTGCCAGTGCGGAGCCGGATAATGTTGTGCATCACCTTGGCAATCACGACCGATCGCCCACGCGTCGTTGCTTCGTCCACTAGCTTTCCGTTACCCGAACGCGCCATTACACCGCCTGCCTGGCGCTAAATTCCGGTCTGACAATCCAATATGCGCACTCTATATCCGTACATCAGGCAGTACTGGAAGCTGGGCATCGTCGCCCTCCTGCTCGCCGCGACGAACCAGATCTTCTCGCTGCTCGACCCGCTGATCTTCCGCCACATCATCGACGAGTACGCGACCCGTTACAAGGAATACACTACCGGCCAGTTTTTCCGGGGCGTGTCCATTCTTCTCGCCGCCGCCGTTGGCGTGGCATTCGTTTCACGCGTCGCCAAGAACTTTCAGGACTATTTCGTCAACGTCATCACTCAGCGACTGGGCGCTCAGCTGTACTCGGACGGTATCCGTCACTCCCTCGCCCTTCCCTACGCGGCATTCGAGGATCAGCGCAGCGGCGAAACTCTCGGCAAGCTGCAGAAGGTGCGAACCGACGTGGAGAAGTTCATAGCGGCGCTGGTGAATGTGATGTTCACAACGCTCGTCGGAGTCCTGTTCGTGATGGTTTACGCATGGAGAGTGCATTGGAGCATCGCACCCGCCTTCCTGCTCACCGTGCCCGTTCTCGGCATTCTCAGCTCCGTGCTGAGCCGGCGCATCAAGCTGATCCAGAAAGTCATCGTCGCCGAAACCACGGCTCTCGCCGGCGCGACGACGGAGTCACTCCGAAACATTGAGCTGGTAAAGAGCCTGGGACTGGTCGAACAGGAGGTGCAGCGCCTCAACTCGACGACGCAGAAAATCCTCAAGCTCGAGCTCAAAAAGGTGCGCTACCTGCGATCCCTGAGCTTCATCCAGGGAACGTCAGTGAATTTTCTCCGCACCTGCATCCTGTTCCTGATGCTGTACCTGATCTTCGCGCAGCAGATCACGGTCGGACAATTCTTTTCTCTGCTCATCTACTCGTTCTTCATATTCGGCCCACTACAGGAGATGGGGAACCTCATCAACATCTATCGTGAGACCGAAGCATCACTGGCCAACTTCGACCAGATTCTCGCGATGCCGATCGATCCCAAGCCGAATGATCCAGTTTCAGTCGACCAGCTTGCCACGCTCGAGTTCGAACGCGTCTCGTTCAAGCACCAGACCGCGGCCACGCCCGCTATCGACGACATCTCGTTCAGCGTAAGTCGGGGTGAGACGATTGCTTTCGTAGGTCCATCGGGCGCCGGAAAGACGACTCTCGTGAAGCTCCTGGTCGGATTGTACTCCCCGAAGGCGGGCCGCATCCTTTACAACGATTTTCCTAGCACGCGTGTGGATCTCGACCGATTCCGTGAGCGCATCGGATTCGTCACACAGGACGCGCAGCTCTTCTCGGGGACGATCCGGGAGAATCTGCTGTTCGTGCGGCCCGGCGCCACCGATGCAGAATGCCTGGACGTACTGCATCGAGCTGCGGCTGAGAATCTGCTGGCCCGCGCCAATCAGGGACTAGACACCGTGATTGGAGAAGGCGGTGTGAAAGTGTCCGGCGGAGAGAAGCAGCGCCTGTCTATCGCTCGTGCGCTACTTCGCCGCCCACACCTGCTCGTCTTTGACGAAGCGACGTCGTCACTCGACTCGCTAACCGAGGAGGAAATCACGCGAACGATGCGCAAAGTGGCGACGGAGACCGACGTGATTACGGTACTCATCGCACACCGGCTATCCACGATTTTACATGCGGACCGGATTTATGTGCTGGAGCGCGGCCGCATCGTGGAGCAAGGGCGACACGCCGAGCTGGTCACCCAGGGCG
>JACDCM010000394.1 GCA_013817545.1 Gemmatimonadaceae bacterium
GGTCATTCCGAGCGCGGCCGTTGGATTCTGTTGGCAGAACAGCACTCGTCGCTAAGCTTGCGAGTTGGGCGAGAGCGCAAGCGACTTCGCGCCCAGCCTCACTATTGCCCGGTGGTCCAACCATAAGAAGAGATGGCGACCATGAGAGATAGAATGGTGGCAGGATCAACAGGTGCGGTGCGCAAACCTGGGCGTGCCGAACACTTGCCTAACTCCTGGCGCCGAGCCGAACTTATGGGAACGGCTGCCTCAATCGACTTTTATACAGCCGACATGGTCCGCGCTATACCGGACGACGGGAACTGGTACGAGACTGTGCACGGGGAACTCCTCGTGAGTCCGGGGCCTCGTGGGTGGCACCAGGAAATGGTTGCGCGCCTCTTCGTCGCGCTGCGAAACTACCTCGAGAGTGAACGCGTCGGTCATGCGTTCAGTTCCCCAGCAGATATATCCTGGGGGCCAGACATTCTCGTTCAGCCAGATGTATTCGTGGTTTCGCTCGAACAGGCGCGCACGATGGATTGGTCGAGGATGCAGGATCTCAGGCTCACCATTGAAGTACTGAGCCCCGGCAGCACGCGCGCCGATCGATTCACTAAGCGCCGGCTATATCAAGAGGTGGGGGTTCCGCTGTATTGGCTCATCGATGGTGACGCGTGCTCCGTCGAAATCTGGCGTCCCGCAAACAGGTTCCCCGAGGTTGAGCGTGAGCAAATTCGCTGGATGCCAGATTGCGCATTGGAACCGTTTGAGGTCAAGCTCGCCGATCTGTTTCGACCGTTGTAACGCTTATTGCATCTGCGAGATCAGCCTCCGGGAGCGTTGAACGGGACCACCCTCCCCAAGATGCCTGGCTGACGTTGCAATCAGTGGTCGGCTGGTAGAGAAATCCTGAAGAAAACTGGCCGGTGATCGGATACTTCAGAGTTCAGGACGCGAGCCTCGATGCATCGCATCGATTTTGATATGAGCAGGTAGTCGATGCGTTTGACTGGTGTTGTCTCCGGGTAGCTGAAGCCGTTCCCCGAACCGCAGGCAGGCCACGCGTCGCGCACGCCCGCGGTTTCAATCATCGCGTGGATCGCGCTTTCGGGAGTGGAATTCAGGTCACCGCCAAGCAGCACCCGAGCACCACCTCGCATAAGGCTGCGTGCAATTGCGACGAGCGTCGCGGCTTCCTGGCGACGGTAACTGTCATCAGCCGAAGCGTCGAGATGCGTATTGAGCACGTCGATTCTCATGCCCTCCACGAGGATTGTGGCATGCAGTACGCCGCGTG
This sequence comes from Gemmatimonadaceae bacterium, assembly GCA_013817545.1. Lineage (GTDB taxonomy): Bacteria > Gemmatimonadota > Gemmatimonadetes > Gemmatimonadales > Gemmatimonadaceae > JACMME01. The sequence goes on from JACDCM010000394.1 coordinate 1,280, forward strand.
GTTCGTAGGAACCTCCAGCGCGCGCCTGGCCTGGTGTCACCGGCAGGCGAATCACGCTATCTGATACAATTGGAAAGCGTGAAATAACGCCGATCCCGTAACCTCCGCCCTGATAATTCAGCGTCCTGCCGAACGCACTGTGGAAGCCGGTGAGCCGGCTGATTTCGGCGAGCTGATCCGTGCGGGCTGAGCGCTCGGTCACGCTATCCACTTCCTGAAGCAACACGACGTCGGCAGAGCTATCCAGAACCATCTGAGCGACCCGCGAAATATTATCCACCCCCGCGCGGTCCTTGCCAGCGTGGACGTTGTATACCAGAACTCGCAGGTCGCGCCCGGTTGGCGCTGCCAGACGACTAGCCGTACATCCGGATGCGGCAAGTAAGGCAACCGTACTGAGCAGGCGAGGGCGGCAGGCAGAGAAGAAACGCAAAGTGCCTTGCCGGATGGTCATCATGAAAGGATGCAGCGAGACACCTCACACGACAACGGGCAGTCCCATAAGGAACTGCCCGTCACGGTTCATGAGCCGAAACTGCCGATTATGGATTGCTACCCACAATGAACGGCGCAACGATGAACAGAACTTGTGCCATGCTGAGAGGCTCGTCGAACGCCTCGGTGATTCTATCTTCGTTGGCTCTGGTCACGCTCGGCACGAAGATTCCAGCTTGCCGCAGCCTCGCCTCACCATCGTAGACAGCTTCTGTGCCCGGAATATCGGTCTGGATACCTGTTATCCAGCCCTTCAGACCGCGAAGCCGGCGAACCTCGCTCGCGTGCCGCGCTTCCACCGAGTGAATCTGTAGCGCCGCGCGAAGTATAGCGTCGTTGGACATCAGGTTGGGCGCCTGTCCCTTGTATGCCCGGACTCCGGTATCCTCGAACGCCTGAGAAACAGCCTTGTAAATCTCGTAGTTGGAAAAAACACCGACGAATGGTCCGTTACCTGAACCGTTTCCAGCCGTGAAGTCGAAGGTCGGCTTCGGCACGGCCGCTGATCCCAACACACTGAGAAGGAATGCCACGTGGGCATTCTCGTGCTTCTGAATTTGCTGGAAGACGTCCAGCTCGCTGGCCGGAATCAACCCGGAGGTTGCGACGCCGATGTTGTAGAATTCGGCCTCCAGATATTCCAGCGTAAGCGCGAAGTTGAGAACATTGATGATCTGCGCGGGCAATGCACCCTGCGCGAAGGCACGGCGGGCGAGAGCCGCGAGCGTCACCGGCGCGGAAACGAATGCAAGGCCGGTAGCGAATGCGGAACCAACTGCCGTTCGGCGTGAAACAAGCCGCTCCGCAAGATCGGAGTCGACCGTATCGAGAATGTTGCGAGTATCCATGGTCGATTCTCCTAGGGAAGTCCTACGACGTTTACGGGATTGACGATGAACGGATCAGCGGCCGCGAGTACCGTGCGTGGGTCGAATGCCCGGTCGAGCCCCATCGCGTCAATTACGTCATCCCCGGCAAAGTACGGGCTCCTGGGAAGTATGAGATCCCTGATAGTAGCCGCGTGACGCGCCTCTACGGATACGATCTTTCCTGCCAGTATCAGATTGTTCGGGTCCGTGAGCAGCTCGCCGGCTCCGTTGTACGCGGCGACGCCCAGATCCTCGAATATCCGTGACGTCGTCAGAACACTGTCACGGCTGGAAAAGTCCACGGCGCTGAAGTCAAAGGTCAGCCCGCCAATCCCTGCGGCGCCAAGGAAACGAGCGAAAAAGTCGCGGTGCACGATCTCGTGCGCACGAATGTCGCGCAATACGGCTAGCTCGCCCGGCAAAAAGTCGCCCGCGGGATTCTCTGTGACCATGATGTAGAAGCTCGCCTCGAGCTGCTCCAGCGCGTAAGCGTAATTCGCCACGCCTATGTCGCTGGAAAAGTCCAGAGTGAAGGACTGATTCGGTGCGAGCGGCCGAATGTGGCTTTGGTTGACGCCCGGCAAAACCGGGGCGGCAGTCTCATCCGCGCAGCCAGCCAGTGCCGTCGGCAGTACGAGTGCGAGTCCTCCGAGCCCGGCGATGCGAAGGAAATCGCGTCGGTCGCGAGATCCTTCATTGCCCCCCGAGTCGGTGTGAGTTTGAAGCGGCGTCGTCATCCAGCATCCCCCCCGAGCCAGCTAGTGATTCCGGAAACGTCCTGGCTGGCCAGGCAGGCATTCCCGTACAGGTAAAGCTCCAGGAAAAGTCCCTCTAGTAGACTTGCGTTCGAGTGTGCCTCGCACTGTCGAACGCAATCAGTTATCTCGGAGTCAGTCCGGCTGCACACGTCGGATAGCTTCTGACTAAGGCATGCCGCATGCCGTAGCATCGTTCCAATGTCAGGTACTCGGGCAGTTCCAGCAGACCCTCAACTATTACAGGTAACTACGACGAACCCAGAGCGATTGGATTCATCGAGTGCGCACTCCGTTACAGCACGGATACACTCCGCCGGCGACTGGCTGGCAATAACGCTTGCAGGGGCTGTGGCTGCGCTCATGCTCACTCCACCCCTGTTCTCCCAGACACGAGAGGGCGACAGTGCTGAAGGAACGGTTCGCATTTGTGCTGGAGGTGACGTCACTCTGGGTACGAATCTCGACACTACCTGGGCTCGTGCGGCGTCGCTGCGGCTAGGTAGTCCCGTGCGGGCTCTCCCGGATCCGCGAACGTTGCTTGCGCCACTCCGC
>JACDCM010000395.1 GCA_013817545.1 Gemmatimonadaceae bacterium
TCTCGGGCAGCGAGTTGGCCTGTCCGACGAAGGGATTATCGGACGGAGCAGTGCCGTCCGGATTGATGCGCACGATCTTTCCCAGGTGGCTGTCAAGCCGCTGCACGAACCGCCGCATCGGTTTGTCAGAGCGATCGCCCAGCGTAACGTAGAGCATTCCGTCCGGACCGAAGGCGAGCCGGGAACCGTAGTGCAGCGTACCATCGTAAGTCGGCAACACCCGAAAGATTACTCGAACCTGCTCGACGCGCTGCATGTCGGACGAGATCACCCCGCGCGCGACGCTGGTCCCGTTCCCACCCTCCCGAGGCTCGCTGTAGCTCCAGAAAATGGTGCGATCGGAGCCGAATGACGGACTCAGCGCGACGTCCAGCAGGCCGCCCTGTCCGCGCGGATCCACGGCGGGTAAGCCGGCGATCGGCTGGCTAATCACACCCGCGGCCGACACGATGCGAAGACGGCCGGGTCTTTCCGTAACGAGCAGGTCGCCGTTGGGAAGCGGCTCCACGGTCCAGGGGTCCTCGAGGCCTTTCGCGACAACCACGACGTCGAACGCTGCGTTCGACGTTATGCCGCAGATTCGCATCTGGCCAGGGATCGTAGCGCTCTGACCTGACGCGTTCGGCGAGCGCGTTTCAAGTGGTGTGCACGGGGCGCCGTTCGAATCATCAACAGGTGTGGCCGAATCTGCGCCGGCCGCGGGCTGGCCAGAGCGGGGGCTGCAGGCCGCAGCCGCGATCATCAGAGCAAGCGCCGGTAAGAGCGCTACACGCGCTGTAAGCATGGGCGTCTGGATTTGCGCGAATGGTTATGCGAATAGCTCTAAAGCAACTCGGCTATCGGACGATTGCAATATAGAGTCCGCCGCGTGTCTGTCCCCGGGATTTAACCGCCGACAGCGTTGGTCTGGCCACCCTCCAACTTCCAAATTCAGGTGCCTCACTTACCCACGCCTTCCGGCAACAAGGTCACCTGAACGTAATTCGCTGTATTCAAGTATTTACGGGCCGCCTCCCTGATCATCTCCGCGCTCAATGTGGCTCGCATCGCCTCGCCATTCAGCAGCGTATGCGGATCCTCTCCGAACCTGTCGGCCGAAATGAGCGTTGAAAGCCAGAACCCGTTTTCCTTCCGCGAAGTTTCCTCCCCTCGCCGCTGCGTCTCGCGCACTTTTTCGAGATCCTGAGCAGTTGGGCCGAAGCTCTTGAGGCTGTCGATGACCGCGAATACCGCCGCTCTCAGCGAGTCCATCCGATCCGGAGACGCGCCGAATCCGATCGAGAATGAGTATTCCTGCCTGGGCTCGAATGACGGCTGACCTCCAACGCTCACTCCGTACACGCCGCCCAGATCTTCGCGCAACACCTCACGTAGCCGGATCCGCAGCACCGCGGTCAGCGAAGACATCGCGTAACGATTCGCGCGATGCCAGGTAAATGGTCCGGTGAATACCATCTGCGTCTGGGCCTTGGGCTCGGTTCCCTTACGCACGACTTTTCTGATGACGCCAGTGGGGTACCTGATCCCAACGTCGCGCCAGGTTTCCTTTCTCTTGAGCGATGGCAAGCTGCCCAGATACGTAAGCACGTGAGGCTTGATCGAATCCACGGCGAAATTGCCTACAAAGACGAATGTAAAATCGCTCGCGTCGGCAAAACGATCTCTGTAGAAGGCCATCGATTTCGCGAGCGAGATGGAGTCGACCGTTTCAGCTGTCAGCGGTTGCGCACGCGGGTGATTCTGCGTCAGCGTTGCCTGAAGGGTGTCACCGAAAACTGCCTCAGGCTGCGACCCGCGATTAGCGATGTTCGCCTTGACCTGCCCCTTGAAGGCGAGAAACGCTGAGCTGTCCTGACGCGGCTGCGTGAAGTACAGATTGATGAGTTGAAACAGAGTCTCCAGATCCTTGGGCGAGGCGCTTCCACCCATCCCCTCCTGCAGGGAGCTGATCGATGGTGTAACGCTGGCAAGCTTGCCAGCGAGCGCCTTTTGCAAATCGATTTGGCTGAACTTCCCGACTCCTCCGGTCTGAACAGCGAGCGCGCCAAAGCCTGCGACCGTGATGTCACGGTCGGAGAGCAGGGAATTGCCCCCCGTACTGTACGCCCGCACGAGTACCTGGTCCGCCTTGAAGTCGGTCGGCTTGAGAATGACGCGGACGCCGTTGGAGAGCGTCCAGTACGTCACTCCGAGATCCTTGATCTCGCGCTGTGCGGAGATGCTGCCGGGTTTGGGGATATTCTCGATGAGTGGTCCTGCCGAAACGGTGTCTGCGTAGGCCACGATCTGTGTCTTGCGCACTGAGTCGAACACAGCCAGGAGTTCGGCGCTGGTAGGCACTTTGGAATCGGCCTTGTCGGGTGCATTCACCGCGATCACACGGTTCCGGTCGGTAATCCACTCTCGGCCGAGCCGGTTGACGTCGCTCAGCGCGATGCCTGGAAGAATCTGCTTGACGGTCTCGAACTCGTACGCAATGCCCGGCGACGGCTCGGCATCCAGGAAGTGCGATGCGTACTCGGACGCATATCTGGCGGACTCGGTCTTGTCCCGTTCAGTGAATGCGCGCTCGAGGCTACGCAGCATCTCGCGCTTCTCGCGGTCCAGCTCATTCGGCGTGAAGCCGAATTTGTCGACGCGCTCGGCCTCGGTGAGCAGTGCCGCCAGTCCCCCGACGACTGCCCCATCCTTCACGCCAGCCCCGATGGTGTATGCTTCCTTTGGACCGACGAACGGTCCCTGTCCCGAGGATGCCCAGAGGAATGGCGCTTCCGCTTTTTGAGTCAGTTCGTATAGCCGCTGGTTGAGCATTCGATTGTAAAGCTGCTCGACTATCTCCCGGCGATACGAACCCAGAGTTCCGCCTGGAGCCTCCGTCTGCTTGTAGTAGATCGCGACGCTGGAGCTCGTCGCTTCCTTGTCGGTAGCGATCGTGATCAGCGTTGAATCGTGGTCCGGTACGGGGAAGATCGTCCGCGCGCGCGGCGACCGGACGCGCGGGATATCGGAGAAATGCTTCTCGATCATCGTCGCAATCTGAACTTTGTCAAAGTCACCGACGGCGACGACGGCCATGAGCTCCGGACGATACCAATCCGTATAAAATCGCTTGAGCGCGGCATCTGTGAACTTCTCCAGCGATCCCAAAGTGCCAATTGGAAGTCGTTCGGCGTAGCGCGAATTTTTGAGGAGTACGGGAAGCTGCTTGTCCAGCATCCGGCTTCCCGCGCCTCTACCTGAGCGCCACTCCTCGATGACAACGCCGCGCTCCTTGCGCACTTCCGCCGTGTCGAAGATCTGGCCATGCGCCCAGTCGTCCAGTATCTGGAAGCCCTTGGCGAGCCCGGCGGCGCTATCCGTCGGCAACTGCAGCATGTACACCGTCTCATCGAAGCTTGTGGAGGCATTCACGTCCGCGCCGAATGACATGCCGAGGGACTCGAGGTAGCTCACCAACTCATTTTTGGCAAAGTTGCGCGTTCCGTTGAAGGCCATGTGCTCCACGAAGTGCGCGAGCCCGCGCTGGTCGTCATCCTCGAGAATCGAGCCGGCGCGCACGACGAGCCGCAACTCCGCGCGATTCTCCGGCTTCTTGTTGACGCGGATGTAATAGGTGACGCCGTTCGACAATGTGTCGATCGTGACGCTCGGATCAATCGGAATGAGCCCTGTGGCGTTGAAAGCCATCGCCTGAGCGTCCCGCTTCACCTGCGCATATGTGAGCGGCGCTACCGAAGCGAGAAGCGCGAATGACAAAGAGGCGCGTAAAATGACGCGACAAATCATGAAATCACCGTGAGATGGAAGGCAAACGTGGTATAACCTGAAATGTGAGAGGCGTTCCGTTTGGGAATGACAAGGGACAAGGGACAAGGGACAAGGGACGAGGGACAAGGACCTCGATCCACTCTGCTACCTTGTCCCTCGTGCCTTGCCCCTGT
>JACDCM010000396.1 GCA_013817545.1 Gemmatimonadaceae bacterium
GGATACGCCAGTCAACGCCGATGACAGTGCCCCCATCATCTTTCATCTGCGGTAGAAGGCCTGCGGTGTTGGTCCCAAAGTGAATGAACGGCACACCCACAGGCGCGAGCGCGGCGAAGATTCGGCGCGAGTACGGCGCGACATGCCGAGCGTAATCATTGGGACTGAGGCAGCCGACCCAACTGTCGAAGAGCTGCAGTGCGTCCACACCAGCGCTCACCTTTGCCCGAAGATACGCGATCATGATTTCCGTCAAGCGGTCCATCAGCTCGTGCCACAGCACAGGCTCGGCGTTCATCATCGTTTTGGTCAACAGGAATTCGCGCGATGGCTTACCCTCGATCAGATAGGATGCGAGTGTAAACGGCGCTCCGGAAAATCCGATCACCGCGCGCCGTGTTCCCAGCTCTGCTTTGAGCAGACGTATCGTATCCATCACGAACGGCACGTCTACATCTGGCTCGATCGGTCGCAGCGCGCGCACTTGCTCGATGGTACGAATCGGATGCCTTATCACTGGTCCGACGTTGTCAACCAGATCAAGCTCCACACCGATGCCGATCAACGGCAGCATGATATCCGCGAACAGAACGGCGGCATCCAGCTCCATCCGCCGCATCGGCTGCAGCGTCACCTCTGCACAGAGCTCCGGCTGACGACAGATCTCGATCAAACTCCACTTCTCACGCAGCGCGCGGTACTCCGGGAGGATACGCCCGGCCTGGCGCATGAACCACACTGGTGTGCGCTCAACCGGCTCGCGGCGCGCCGCACGCACGAACAAGCTACTGGGCATTGGATACATGAGGATTGCGGATTGCGGATTGCGGACCAAATGCCGGATGGAGTTCGCGAAGGCGCAGCGATTCGGTTGGCGGGGAAATCCGCAGTCCGCAGTCGGCAATCCTTCGTTCAGAATCAGCAATCCTCATCCCAGCAACTCCAGCGCCCTTTCGAGCGGCCGGTAAATACCTGTGATGATCGGTGTATCCCGAAGCGTGTACCGGCGCGCCTCGGTCGACCGGAGATCGATCACTAACTGCTGATGCCGCTCAAGACTGTCGGTCTCGTACGCGACGATGAACTCCTGATCGTCCAACCCAGTTGTGTACAGCAGAACTTGACGCACATCCAGATACGCTCGACCGACGCGCATGTGCTCGTTCATTAAACCTTGTCGAGCTTCCTGGCTCATCAAATACCACTCGATTGTCTTCGAGAACGGATAGACGACCAGATATTTGAGCCTGTCCGGCTCATTAATAGCTTGCTCCTGGTTAGTGCGCGTTTTGGTGTACACCGACGGACGGGTCAGTCCGAATAAAGTGTACGTCGGCTCGCAGTACTGACCCAGACCGGTCTGCAGAAGCGCGCCGAGTCCTTCCTGCACGGGCTCCGCCGACCCGCTCTTCCACCACAGCATGAGATCGGCGTTCGTCTTGAGACCGAGTGTGCTGTACGCGGCCGTAGATACGTCCGGCTCCATGACAGCTATTGCCTCCGCGAATTCGCCTCGGCCAGTCTCGCGAACGTTTCGTGGAAGACGCCGCCAGAGCGGGTCGATCTTGAATGCTATGTATTGAACGAATCGCGATTTCGCCGCGATTGGCTCCGTAGATACCTCCGACATTTGCTGCTTCTGCTCCGGACTAGGTTTGGTAAGTGGTGCCGGCGGGCTCGATAGTGATTGGCTCCTGCCCGGTCATCCGCCCCGAAGGACATTGCCCGCCCGCTTCCTCCAGCCCGAAAAGCTGCTGGACTACCTGCGCCAAGTTAGCCCCCTCAGGATCAGACTTTAGCGTGGTTACGGGTAGGTGCAACAGCTTGCCAATAATGCGGGACGCCATACCACGAATGATGACCTCATTTCTGGGCGACACCCCCGTCATGCGCGCGAGCGCGCGCTCAACTTCCGAGTCACGAATCTCTTCCGCATGCGCGCGGAGTTGCGCGATAGCAGGGGCGACTTGCCGCGCCCGCCACCATTCCATGAAGGTCTCCACCCCTTCGGTCACGATCTCATCGGCGCCTTGCAAAGCACTCTCTCGCTGGGCACGGTTCTCAGCCGCCATTGCTTGAAGTCGATCCATATCGTACACCGAGATTCCCGGCAGACCCGAGATGCGCGGGTGAAGATTGCGAGGCACTCCAAGATCCAGGCAAAGAAGTACGCGAGTCGCGTCCCGCCCTGTTCCCATATGGTCAGGGTGCACGACAACCGTCGGTGAGCTCGTGCATGCCGCCACGAGATCGGCGGAGGCGATCGCCTCACGCAACTCCGTCCAGGGTCGAACTACCGCTCCGTAGCGCGCCGCTAGTTCGTGCGCGCGCTGAGAAGAGCGATTTACGATGGTGATTCTGGCCACGCCGGCCCGTAACAAGTGCCTAATTGTCAGCTCCGCTACGCGCCCGGCCCCCACAATCAGAGCTTCCTTGCCACGAAGATCCCCCAATTCGCGACAAGCTGCGCGTGTCGCGACAGAGACCACCGAGACTGGACTTCGTCCAATTCCGGTCCGCGTGCGCACCCGCTTGCTCACAGCCAGCGCCGCCGAGCCGAGCCGGTGCAGTATCGGCCCGATGGTATCCAGCGAGCGTGCCTCATCCAACGCGGTCTTCACTTGAGACAGTATCTGGTCCTCGCCGAGAACCATTGAATCGAGGCCGGCCGCCACGCGAAACAGGTGACGAACCGCACCGTCATGTGCGTGAGTGTAGATGTGCGGTAATATCGACTCGACAGACATCCCGGAGTTCTCAGCGAGGAATCGCGAGAGTACGGTGGCCCCCGACTCTGCATGTCCGGCGATCGCATACACCTCGACGCGATTGCACGTTGAGAGGACGAATCCATTGCCGATGGTCATTTGGAGTCGCGCCAGCGCGGCGGGAACTGCCGCGGGGGCGATAGCCAGTCGCTCACGCACAGCGACAGGTGCCGTCGTGTGATTGATACCGACGAGGACTATTTGTGCTGGTTTTGCACGAAGAGGTTCGATGAGCACGAACCTATTATACGTGACGGCGCGGCGATGGGCTACCAACAGGAATGCGGATTGCGGATTGCGGCAACCAGTGCGGCCAGTTCCCCAAAGCCGCTTCTCGTCTCATTTCCGCAAATCGGCAATCCGCAATCCTCTATGTCATCTGTTCCAGACTGACGCCTTCTTCGCCCAACTCGTTTCCTGAAACCGGGTCTTGAAGTTCCGGGCTGTTTCACCAAGCGCGGCGGCATCATTGGTTGCCTTGTATTTCGACACGCCCTCCCAGTAGAGCCCTTCGGCTGCCACTTCTGACTGCGGATTATGGTCGACGACAGCCCTGAAGTGTCGCTCCGCATCGATGAAGGCGCCACGCCTGAACTCAGCGTGTGCACGCCCAAGCGCTAGTTGCGGCAGGAAATCGTTCGCTGGCAAATAACCCTCGATTCGATGCCGCTCGGCGCCGTCTGAGTCCAGCACCAGAATTGTCGGCGTCCATTGTGCTGCGTATTTCGCGCCCAGTCGCTGGAATTCTTCAGCCTGGTCACGAACATGGACACGCACAGGAATGAAATTCTCCGAGACGAAGCGCGCTACGCGCTCATCGGGATACACCTCGGCATCCAGCCGAGCACAGCCACCTCACATCGGGGCGGCGCTAAAATCGAGCAATACCGGTTTCTGCTGCGTGCGAGCTTCCTTGAGCGCGTTCTCAAGATCCTGCTGCCAGGCGATTTCTGCATGAGCCATTGTGATCCTCCGGGTGCCTATAGAGCCGTGAAGTCGTTCAGATCTGGAATGTGTGCGAAAGATGTGCCGGTCAAGGGCAATCCCTGTGGAAGCAGACGAGGAAAGGAGCCTGCAAAACAGCAGCTTGCTCTCCCTCGCTTCCCGCCGCATCTTCGCGTTCGATGCATGATTTGACGACTACTTTATCCCC
>JACDCM010000397.1 GCA_013817545.1 Gemmatimonadaceae bacterium
CCCACACCCGTTCCCGACCTACTTGAGATGCTGCGTCCCTCGTACATGAGTTCTGTGTTTCTTATCACCTCACTCGCATGCGGCGATGGAAACGCACTTCCAGTGGTCAAGGATCCTGGCGGTAACGGTGCGACCCCATCGCCAGCTCCTGTGGGGCCCTTGTCGCAGCTGCCCCCGAATGAGTTGGGCCGCATTCCCATTCTCGAGTACCACCTCTTTGGCGACACCGAGCTGCGCTGGCAGCGTGAAACGTCTCGTTTCAGACGGGATCTGGAGCTGCTGTACGGCCGTGGATACCGTCCAGTGAGCGTAAGCGACCTGGTTGACGGCAAACTCGATCTTCCAGCCGGTACGTCGCCGATCGTCTTCACTTTTGATGACGCGTCTCCGTCCCAGTTCCGCTATATCGAAACCAACGGAGCACTCGTCGTCGACTCCACCAGTGCCATCGGCATCTGGATGGATTTCGCGAAATCGCACCCCGGATGGTCAAACAAGGCGACTTTCTGCCTCCTGAGTGGCGCCGAAGCTGGCCGCTCCTTCTTCGGCAACAAGGATATAGAAGGGCAAAGGACAGAGTGGCGCTTCCGCAAGGTGAAATGGCTCGCCGAGCAGGGCTTCGAGCTCTGCAACCACACGCTTTGGCACGCCAACCTGGGCAAGTACGACGACGCTTTCGTACAGGAGCAGATTGCGCGCGGCGTACTGGCTATTGATTCCGTGATTCCGGGCTACCGGGTGCGCACCTTTGCTCTTCCTCTCGGGATATGGCCGAAGAACCGCGCATTAGCATCGCGCGGCGAATGGCGCGATCCCAAAAGTGGCCGAGTTGTCACATACGACTTCGACGCGGTGCTCAGGGTGGCAGGCGACCCTGTGCCAAGTCCGACCGATCCGGCCTTTGACGCCAAAGCTCTGGAACGCGTACAGGTAACCGGTGAGGACTTGGAGCGCGTTCTCGATCGTCTGGATCGGAGCGGAACGCGCTACGTATCGGACGGGATTTCAGGGACCCGGAACGAGGGAGCAATGGCGCTCCGGCGCACCCCGACAAAACCGGTAGCTCCGGCTACCCCAGTCGGATTCTGATCCCTGTGCGCCGCCTTGTCCCTTGTCCCTTGTCCCTTGTCCCTTGTCCCTTGTCCCTTGTCCCTTGTCCCTTGTCCCAGATCCCTCATACGCGTATCGCAGAAGCTCAAACTATCACATTGTGACATTCGGCAGTTACGGCTACCCCTCCGAGTTGTCCTAAATGCGTACCTTACTGTCCTAAGTGTACGCTTGCTCTTCCCACGCGGTATCGCAATCTTCCGCCAAGTGGTTGAGAACAGACATTCGCGGAGGCGTCAATGCGTGGGTTTCCTGGCGGGATACAGCACATGCCGTATTTCGAAGCGCTGTCGGAAATGGAGGAAGACACTCCCGAGTGGCGCTCGACCAGCGCCGGGCTCGTTACGCTCAGGCTATTCGACAAGTGGGTTACCGATGATGCGAGCGCTGTTGCCGCGGACTTGTGGACCACGCGCGCGGTGCGCGATGCCATCGCCGAAATTCAGCTGTGGGACCCGATTCGCGCAGTTCTGACCAGTATGGTCGACGCGATGGAAAGATCTCTGGAAATTCGAATGGCGGTGATCGCGCCTCGCCTCATGGCTTACGGACGGTCGCTCGAGTTTGAAGGAAAGTGGCCGCTTGCTGCCGACGTTTATCGGACGGTCCTTTCGCACACGCATCCGGTCGACGATGCCGAAATCGTCGTGAGCTCAAACATGCGACTCGGTGCCTGCCTTCGTCTCCTGGCGCAGTGGGCGGAAGCCGAAGAGGCATACATTACCGCCGGGGAGGTCGCCGAGCTGACGGGAGATGTAATGAATGTACTGCGGTCGAGGATTGCCGAGGCAAACGTAGCGATGGACAGGGGAAATCTTCCTGACGCGGAGTCGATCCTGGATGAGACGCTCCATCAGGCCAGCGGTCCGGAGCTCGCCGAAGTGAGAGCACTGGCGCTGCAGGATCGGGCACACGTAGCTCATTTGCGTGGCGATTACGAGCTCTCGATCAGAATGGCGTACGAGGCACTTAGCGGGTTGAAAGGTTCTACGGCGCGCGACCGGGCGCTTGCGGGTCTTGCCACTTCCTTTGCTGAATTGGGTGTCCGGAGCGCCGCTCGTGATGCGTATTTGATCCTGGCGGCGACCGCGCAGGAGCAGTATGTCCGGTGGGCAGCAATTATTAACCTGATGGAAATCGCCGGCCTCGATCAGATGGAGCCCGCGTTCGAGCAGTACCGCAAGGAGTTGTCCGAGGCAGCGTTCCCTCCTGGGCTAGCGGCGCAATATCATTTCTACGTCGCGCAAGGTTACCGGCTTTTCGGCAAGATCGACCTGGCACTTGCTGAACTCGAGCGCTCAGTCGAAATAGCCGCAGCACACCAGATAAACCAGGTTCTGATCAGGGCCGAAAAAACGATCTCGGAAATCAGAGCTGGAGAGAAATTCAAGCGTGGCGCCAAAATCGAAGTACCCTCTCCGATGGCGCACGTTGCGGCTGCTGTCCGGGACATGCGATTGGCGGCCGGCGTTGCGGGATAGATAGGCAACGAGCCGCGGAAGGAGTACCCACGGCTCGTTGCCAAAGTCGAGCTAGAAAGTTCGTGTCAGGTGCACTTGGTTCCGCTACCGACATACACTCCGCACTGTTCCTGGGGCTGGGGCTGGGGACCAGTAGCGTCGGCGCAGGCGGAAAGAGCAAGTGAGGAGAGAGCAATAGCGAGGAGAGCGGCGCGGCGGATCATGGGGAACCTCGGAAAAGTGAAATCGTTGTGGGTTTCTGGCCTTCCCGCATAGTATTCCGCGCTGGATTTGCGTAAATGCTCAGTTTAGGACAACAATGACCATGTTTAGGACAAGGTCCCGATCTTGGACGTACTCGCCCGGGTTTCACCGCCACTGCTTTCGCATCTTCGCGTCGTGCTCGGCAGGGACGATTCACTCGGGGTAGTGGAGGACTGGAACGCACTGTCGAGAGAAGTTGCAAGATTTCCTTGCGACGTTGCGATTGTCGACCCGGCCATTCGGGGTAGCGGAACTCTTGCCGAGCTGGCCGCATTCGCCTCGAGCCATCGATCGCTTCCGGTAGTCGTTTACACGATTCTGACCCCCGAGGCGATGCAGGCGACGGTGGAATTAGTAAAGTGTGGAGTAGCCAGCGTGGTAATTCGCGGCTTCGACGACGAGCCTGGACGGTTTCGAGCTGTATTGCGGGAGGTATCGGCAAACGAGCTCAGCGAGGCACTTCTGGCGAGCGTTGCGGAAAACTTCGCGCAGGCGCCGGTGACGCTGGTGCAGGCGATCGAACAGCTATTTCGCTCGCCGCTTCGCTTCAGGGGCGTGACCGACCTTGCCACGGCGGCGGGATGACGAGGCGAGGGTTGGACCGCTGGATGGATGACCTGGGAGTCGCTCCCGCGTTGACCTTCGTAACGGCTGCGCGTATGCTCCGTGCGTATCACTACATGCGAGATGCCGTCTACCGGTTTGACGATGTAGCGGCGAAGGTCGGTTACAGCGAACGTGCATTCGCGCGCCAGATGAGGGTCATGACGGGACAGTCTCCGTCCATGGTTCGTGAGCGAATAGGCGCGAAGTTGTTTGTCGCAAAATTAGCTGAGAGGCTCTGCCAGCGTGCAATCAGGAACGACGAGGACAATCCTGAATCCAGAACTCGGACGCATCCTTCTCGTCGATGACGAGCCGGCGATCTGCCGCGCTCTACAGATCGCCTTCAAACGTGCGGGCTTCTACAGCGTCTCCGCTGAAACGGGAGAGAACGCGCTCTCCCTGCTCCGAACGCAGCATTTCGACTGCATGGTTCTGGATCTTCTGATTCCCGATCTGCGCGGCGATGTCCTGTTCGAGTTG
>JACDCM010000083.1 GCA_013817545.1 Gemmatimonadaceae bacterium
ACCGGATACGCTCCGGGACGCAATCGACTCCGGCGCTACCCCCGCGCTCGCTCGCCTTCGCTCGGAAGGTGAGATGCGGACTGTGTCCACCGTCTTTCCCTCGGTCACGGGTCCGGCGTACACTCCCTTCCTTCTCGGTCGCTTCCCGGGGCCACTGGGACTGCCCGGATTGAGATGGTACGACCGTGCGCGCTCCCGCTGCCGTTTTCCGCATTTCACGCGCAGCTACCTCGGCGCGCAGATGCGACTGATGGATGGCGACCTGGCCCCGGAAGCGGCCACCGTATGGGAGCTCACGCCGAGCAAGCTCGGCGCCATGCACATGATCGGTCGCGGACTGCGGCGCACGGAGCAGCTCGGGTACGGCCGTCCGCTCTTCATGCTGCGCGTTGCCCAGGTTCACTTCCGCGGCAGTCTCCAGGGTTGGATAGACATTGACCGCCGGATAGCGAGCGATGTCGCGCGGCACATCAGGGAGCGGCGTCCGGCGTTCGTCTTCGCCGCGTTCACAGGCGTCGACAAGTCATCACATTCCTTGGGTCACGCGCACCCGCAAGTGACCGACGCCCTCAAAATCGTGGACGAAGCAGCTGCGGAAATTCGGGCAGATGCGGAGCGCGCCGGAGTTTGGGATGAAACCCACATCTGGGTATCCAGCGATCACGGTCATTCGTCCGTCCGGAACCACGACGATCTCGCCGGCGCGATTCAGGGCGAAGGATACAAGGTGATTGGACATCCGTGGGTGTACGGATCATGGGATGTCGCCGTGATGGTGAGCGGCAACGCGATGGCGCATCTGTACGTCGAACGTGAATTGCGATCGCGGCCCTGGTGGCCGTCGCTGGCCAAGCGCTGGGAACCGCTTGCCGCTTTCCTGCTGGATCGGTCGGCCGTGGATCTCTTGCTGCTGCCGCACAGCCCGGAACGCTGTGAAGTTCGAGCTGCTGGAGGTACCGCGATGATCGAGCGTATTGACGGAATGTTTTCGTACCGGCCGACGACCGGAGATCCTCTCGGAATCGGCGAACAAGCAGACTTGAGCTCGGACGAAAGCCATGACGTGTGCGGAGAATCCGACTACCCGGATGCCCTTGCCCAGATCATCGCGCTCGCCGGCTCGTCGCGCGCGGGAGACATCATCCTGTCAGCCAAACGCGATTGGGACCTTCGCGCGAAGTACGAGCCCATTCCGCACCTCAGTGCACATGGAGCGTTGCACAGGGAGCACATGCTGGTACCGCTGCTGAGCAACCGACCCTTCGCGAGCTCACCGCGACGCACAGCCGACGTCATGCCGAGCGCCTTGCGCGCCTTGGGACTACCTGTGCCGAACGGGCTGGACGGTGAGGCGTTTGTTTAGGGAGGAGGGGATGGGGATCGGGAGTGTTTTTCCCTTATCCCCTATCCCCCATCCCCTCCTCCCCATTCTTACGGAACCACCGGCTTCGGTTCGATCCTCACGATCCAGAGGCCGTTGTTCATGTCATTCACGTATGCCAGCCCATCCTTGACGACAACGCCCCATGTCATCGCGCTGTTCTTTGAAGCGCCATCCATGTCCGCGGTGTTCAGGTGCGCAATCTCCCTCCCCTGCGCGCGAAGATCACCACGCAGTTCGCCGCTGACGTCGAAGGCGCGGAAGCCGCCGTTGTAAGCGCCCATGTAGAGCGTGTCGCCGGCAACCCAGATATTGTGCACACCGCCGTACTCCGGTTCGTACCACGCTACCGAACGGGGCTTTGTGATGTCGCTGACGTCGATCGCCTGAAGGCGTCCGTAGGCCCGGAACGCGGAGGCATCCTTCGCGCCTGTAACCCCGCGTGCGGGAAATACCTCATCGGCGATGAAGACGTAGTTCTTGTGACGCCACGCGGTATGCGTTCCGCGAATGAACCCCGGACCCGCTACTGCTTCGACATCACGATACAGCTCGTTCAGATCGTACTTATACTGCGTCACGAGCTGCGGCCTGGAAGGACTGCCCCCCTTGATCCCGTTCCCCACATCCAGAATGACGAGTCCGTCGTTCCAGTAGCTCGCGTACAGCAGACCGTCCTGGATATCGATGTCGTGCAGCGTGCGCCCCGCTTCGGGACGTTCCGTGCGCCACTGCGCGATCTCCTTCGGGTTCTTCGGATCGGCGATGTCCAGCACATGCAGTGCGCCAGTGCCGTCATTGGTCAGGTAGATGTGCGTCCCGAATT
The DNA here is from genome assembly GCA_013817545.1 of Gemmatimonadaceae bacterium. Lineage (GTDB taxonomy): Bacteria > Gemmatimonadota > Gemmatimonadetes > Gemmatimonadales > Gemmatimonadaceae > JACMME01. The sequence goes on from JACDCM010000083.1 coordinate 2,208, forward strand.
TTGGCTGCGCGTAGACGAATGCGGAGTGCACACCAGCCGTTACTCCCTGCGTGAACTCCGAAATGACCTTCGGGTGCGCCGGGTCTTCGAGTGAAGCGATGACGATCCCGTTCTTCCGGTCGGCGGCGCCTTCGCGCGTGAAGACGAGTGTCTTCCCGTCCGCCGTCGTCATGATGTCATTCACTCGCCGTGTATTCGCGACGATGCTGTCGGTGACGACTGGCTTGGCCGGGTTGCTGATGTCGATGGCGTACATGCGGTCGCCGCCTGATCCGGTGCCGAGGTATGCGTATTTTCCGTTGGGGTGCAGCCAGACTTCTTCGGTTGTGAAAAGCGAACGGGGCAACCGGCCGACGACTGTGACTTCGCGGCGCGCCTCGCGTGGAGCGAGCGACACTGCTGCGTCGGCGCTACGCGTCCCGAAATTCGCTGTAACAAGGTATTCGCCAGGAGCATAGCCAACGAACCGGCCATCGCGATCTATCTGGCCGCCGCCTGGAGAGAAACTCCAGCTGGGTGTGAGCCCCGCGATCGTCCGCCCCGCGGCATCCTTGGCGACGGCCGAGAAATCGATCACGTCGCCCTGCCGAACCTCATTGCGCGCGGGTGTGATAACTACAGAGGCAATCGTATTGGCAACAATTTCAATCGAAAGCGATTCCGAAGCGTCACCCGCCGAAGCGGTGATCGCAGCTCGGCCAGGCGCGAGCGCCGTCACGAGTCCGCCTGCGCCTACGCGAGCGACAAGCGGTGCGCTGCTCTTCCATACAATTCGATCGGCGCGCTTGTCCCCGCTCTTCGAGAGTGAAGTTGCGTCGAGGTGTAGCCGCTGGCCCACAGCCAGTTTTGTCACACGCGGGGTGAGCTCTATGCGTGTCGCCGGTCCGGCGACCATGCGAATATCGAATCGCTCGATATAGGGCTTTCGACCTGGCACCATGGCGATAATTGCCACCGGGAGCGTACCCGGTGCGCCCGCTGAGACGAGGCCGGTGGAATCCACGCCTCCTTCGAACCGCGCGCCGGCCTGAACAATCAGTACCTTGACGTTGTCCAGAATCTTACCGGCAGAGTCGATCGCCTGTGCCTTTATCCGCATGGTGTCGCCAACAGCGAGAATACGCTTTGATGGCGAGATGGTGAAGCGAGCGACCGGAGACGCCGGCAGACCTTGTCCCGCTGGTTGCTGGGGACCTTGCTGCACGACAGCCAGGAGCGCGAGTGTGTGAAGAAGCATCGTTGGGGTTTACGGTGAAGGGGATCGTGGACAGGCGACACGAAGGAGGGCGTGCTGTCACCTGTGAATTATACGCCAAAGGCAGGGCCAACGTTCACGAATCGATCGCGTTCGAAATCCGGTGGGTGCCGCCGCGGTTATGCGTCCTGCTTCCACTGATTACTGACCCCTGAGACTGAGATTCTCTCTGGCCACTGCTGTTAAGACTGGCACTGACAATGACTCGCCGTGCCAAAATCCAATCGAAGCTGGCACGGGTTCAGCGTCAGCCTGAGTCGCAGTGTCAATTTCAGTCAGGCGTCAGTGGTCAGCCCTGACGCGCCCCCCGCCGCAGTATTGGCCAGATCGACAGCAGGGCCCAGGAACCTTCCAGCAGGATGAATCCAAGTCGCCGGTCTACGACGGCGACCCAGGTCAAGAGTACTGAGCCAAAGAAGTTGAGGAGACAGAACGAAAGATCTTCCCGCTGCAGTGACCCCTTCTGGAGGCGAGCGAAGGCAATCAGCACAAGTGCCGCGCCAACCAGTGATACGAGTTGAAACAGCATGGTGCGTCCGAGAGATTGAGTAATGCCCTGGCTTCGCCTAACACTCGCGCTCGTGTTGCATGTCGTGCGATCACCCACACTCGCGGTCGATCTGCTGCGAGTGGTCTGGAACTTCCGCGCGAGAAGCTGGTACCGCAAGCCGCCATTTCTTCCACTCCCGCCACGCGAGTATGTGCGGTGGCGGATGCACACTGCCTACGGTAGTTACGATGCCATACCTTCCGCTCAGCATGTGATTCGGTATGCGCGTTGGGTGGCGAATCAGCAATGACTTCCTCGCTGTCTGCCAGCGCCCCAAGTCAGCCCGCTAGCGGTGACCTGGAAAGCCGCGTGAAGGCCCAGGCCTTTGGCCTTGGCTTCGACCTGGCAGGCATCGCCACTCTTGGAGTCGCGGAAACAGCATCCTACTTCGATGAGTGGCTCGCGCGCGGCTTTGCGGGCGAGATGAGCTATCTGCCGAAATGGGCTGACAAGCGGCGTGACACCAGGCTTCCCTTTCCCGGCGTTTCTAGCGCGCTGGTTGTGGCTCTGAACTACGGCGGTACGCAACCCTCCGGCCCCATCGCCCGCTACGCACGCGGCGACGACTATCACGACGTGGTCATCGCGAAACTCGAACAGCTGCACAGCTGGATCGAGATGCAAGTCGGGAACGCGGTCCGCGGGAAAGCGTACGTCGACACCGGTCCAATCCTCGAGCGCGACCTCGCGCGCCGCGCGGGACTCGGCTGGTTCGGAAAGAACACCAACCTTCTCAATCCGGGCCTCGGATCATTTTTCTTTATCGGCGCGCTTCTGCTGGATCTTGAACTCACTCCGGATGCGCCGTTTTCGGCAGATCGCTGCGGCACCTGCCGGCGCTGTCTCGATGCCTGTCCAACAAATGCCTTTGCGGAGCCCCGCGTTCTCGATTCCACGCGTTGCATCTCGTATCTGACCATCGAGCTTCGAGGTGCCATTCCGCCGGAGTTTCGCGAGAGCATGGGAGAGCTCATCTACGGCTGCGATATCTGTCAGGATGTATGTCCATGGAACGTGAAGTTCGCCAAGGAGCAGACTGAGCCTGCGTTCCAAACGCGCGAAGCGCTGATCTCAGGAGATGCACGGACGGTGGCGCGCGAGCTGCTGGCAATGGACGATGCGGAGTATCGCGCGGCGTACACAGGCTCTCCGCTAAAGCGCGCGAAACGGCGCGGTCTGGCTCGCAACGCAGCCGTGGTGCTCGGCAATATCGGGATCCGCGACGACGTCACGGCGCTTGTGCGCGCGCTCGACGATTCCGAGCCGCTTGTGAGGCAGCATGTGGTGTGGGCACTAAAGCGAATTGGCACGCCGGAGGCGCTGCTGGCTATTCAAGCACACGCTGCGAAGGAGACGGACATGGCTGTGCTTGCTGAATTGGGGGCACCAGCCGCGACGCGCGAACTCGATTAACACATCGACTGGCCACACTGGTGGAGCCTCCGTACGTTGCTCGCCCATAATGCTTTCCTCCCTGCAGCGACTAAGTGCCTTTCGCCGAAAGCACGGCCCTCACCCTCGGCTTCGCCGCGAGACGGTCTCGGCGCGCGGGATCGGCTTTGCTGTTTTCACAACGCCGACCGTGTCCGGCACAACCCCGCTGGTGTGCGTGAACGGCGGTCTCATTTTCGATCACACACTGCTATGGCCCGCGCTCTCACCGCTGGCCCGCGGTCGCCAGCTCATTCTGTACGACCAGCGCGGGAGAGGCGAATCCACCGTTCCGGCGGATCCGTTGGCCGCACGCATCGAGCACGATGCCGAAGACCTCGCTGCGCTCCGCGCGGCGATCGGACTCCGGCAGTGGGACGTACTCGGACATTCCTGGGGAGCAGGCGTCGCGATGCTTGGAGCCGAACGCGACTCCGGAGGGGTACGGCGACTCGTGCTCGTAGATGCACTTGGACCGAGCAGCGTTTTGCGCGATGACATGGTTTTGGCGGCACTCGCCCGACTGCTCCCTGCCGAACGAGCCGCGCTCGCTCGCCACACGCTGGCGGCGCTCTCGTCCCCCGACATTGGCGTCCACAGCGCATATGCGCGTACGCTATTTCCGGCGTGGTTCGCCGATCGCGAGCTCGCTGACCTGATCCCCCTTCCGAGGGCTACAAGCATCACCGGAGCCGCAGTTGCGGCCCAACTGTGGCGCGACGGCTACGATTGGACTTGCCTGCTTGGTGCCCTGCACGCCCCAACGATCGTCATCCATGGAGAGGAAGATGTCGTACCAGTGGAATCGGCTCGATCGCTGGTGTCGGTGTTGCCTCGCGCGTCGTTGACCGTCATTCCGAAAGCAGGGCACCTCCCGTTCCTCGAGGCGCCCGACCGTTTTTTCGAGGTCGTCGAGGAGTTTCTCGGACCACCTTAACGCTCCGCCTGCCGATCCTGCCGATATGCGCTCACCGCTATACATCCTGCTGATTCCAGCGATCCTGCTAGGCGCCCGCGAGGCGTCGCGCCGGATAGGCATTCGCGGGCAGGATCGCATAGCCATATCGCAGGACGCTGCTCTCGAACCGACAGCGGCGCGGCGTTCGAATGCGCCCCGTTCACCCGCTTCGCCACCCCGCCCGACTTCGCTGGACATCGCGGTCGAGCGCGCCATGGAATTCCTCGATACAGAGGAGTTGCGGGCGCGCATTCGTCGGGGCGAACGCGGTACCTACATCAACGAGATTCTTCTGGCGCGCGATTCTTCCCTGACGCGCTGGCCCGAGCGCGTTGAGAAACCTCTCCGCGTGTGGGTCGCCGACGGAAGCAACTTGCCAGACTGGCGCCCTGAATTTCCGTCCCGCGTCCGGGAGGCTTTCACGGAGTGGTCGCTCGCCGGTATCCCCGTGCTCTTCACGTTCGTGGTCGATTCCAGCGACGCTGACATCCATGTGTCGTGGGAAGACCAGTTCGACCAGCCAATCAGTGGCAAGACGCACTGGTCGCGTGACCGGCGCTGGTGGATAGTCGGCGCAAGCATAGTGCTCGCGCTGCATCACAATCAACGCGAGACGCTCGACGGCCCTTCCATTCGCGCAATCGCATTGCACGAAGTCGGTCACCTTCTCGGACTGGACCACTCGTCCGATACGGCGAACATCATGACCTCCCGCGTCCGCGTCCGCGATCTTTCCGATGCGGACCGTGCGACTATCAAGCTTCTGTACTCGCTGCCACCGGGGTCGATCAGGTAGACCGGGACAGGGGACAGGGGGACAAGGGGCAAAGGGCAAGGGACCGGTCCGAAGATCAGGGACCTAGTAACCGGGGAAGAAACTCTGGGTAACCAAGGGCGCGCAAACGAGCATCTTGTCTCGTGGCGCGCCCTTGGTTCTTTTCCCCTGTCCCTTGTCCTTGTCCCCTATTTCTTGTCCCTTGTCCCTTATCCCTTGTCCCCTTCCCTTTACGACGCAGCGATTGTTGGCGGCGGGCCCGCAGGACTTAGCGCCGCAATCTGGCTTGGGCGCTTCCTTCACTCCGTCGTCCTCATCGATTCTGGCGATCCCAGGAATTGGGAAGCGCGCGGCGTACACGGATACCTGGGCCTTCCCGACGTTCCACCAAAGGATCTGCGCGGCTCCGGCCGTGATGAGGCGCGCCGCTTCGGCGCCGAGCTCGTGGACGGATGCGTACGTTCGGCAGCGCGATTGGACAACAAACACTTTCGTCTCATTCTCGACAGTGGCCAGATATTCGAATCACGCCGCTTGCTGCTCGCTTTCGGAATCAAGGACGAATGGCCAGATGTGCCCGGGCTGGACAAGTGCTATGGTGAAACAGTGCACCATTGCCCCGACTGCGACGGGTACGAAGCTCGTGGCTGCAAGACGGTGGTGATCGCATCGGGACGGAAAGCGGCGGGAATGGCCTTCGCGCTCACCACGTGGACGCGCGACCTCGTGATCTGCACCAATGGTGAGCCGGCGAATATCGAGGCGAGCGCCCTGGCCAAGCTCGATCAGCTCAACGTCCCCGTTCTCGTGGACAAAATAACGCGCATGGGTGCGAAGGAGGGCCAGGTGCGCCAGCTCGAACTCGCCGGCGGCAAGGCGCTGGATTGCGAGCGCATTTTCTTTGCGCTCGGACAATACCCGGCCGACGATCTGGCCGTGCAGCTTGGCTGCAAGCGGGATGATCAGGATATGATCGAAGTGGATCGCAGTCAGGAGACCACGATCCTGAATGTCTACGCGGCTGGCGACCTGGTACCGGGCCCTAATCTCGCAATCTCAGCCGCTGCGGAAGGTGCCATCGCCGCCGCCGCGATACATCGCTCCCTCATGCCGGAAGTGTGCAGATTCTAGAAGCGGAATGCTAACTACGAACTACGAACTGCGAAGAACCAGCGAAGAGCCTTTAGGATACGACAGCATTACTCCACCGAGCACCGAGGACCGCGCAGTGACAGCCGAGCACCTGGCACCGCGCAGTGACAACCGGGCACCTGGCACCGGGCACCGAGAACCGAGCAGTTAACCCATGACTAACTGGCGTTCGGTTCTCGGTAACATCGCGACCGACCTTCAATCGCATGTCGCGGCAGCACGCCGCGAGGCCGCTGAAATTCTCGTTCGCGACCCGCTTCAGATCGTCATTTATCGAGGGTACGGTACCGCCGAACGAGCATTCATCACCGGACGGGCGCTGGAGGACGAAGGGACAAAGTCGACGGCCACAGATTCGCGTTGGCGCAACCTCATCAATGCTCTGAAGCGACTCGAGAGTGATGAGGTTCCGAACGCGAGAATACGCATTAGCTACGCTGGCGCGGAGCAGGTCGTCGTATCCGACGAAGAGGGCTATTTCAGCGCCTGGCTTGCTCCTGCCGCGCCTACCGCGTCCCACGACCTCTGGCATCTGGCCGAAGCTGAGCTCATGCAACCGCGCCGCGCAAACGCCGAGGCTGTTCGAGGGTCAGGACAGATCCTGGTTCCGCACTCATCAGCCGAGTTCGCGGTTATCAGCGACCTGGATGATACAGTCATTCAGACGGGTGCAACCGACCTCGTACGAATGGCGCGCGCCACGCTGTTCGAGAATGCGCGAACTCGCCTCCCCTTTCCGGGAGTTGCAGCCTTTTATCGCGCGCTTCAGAACGGCGCGCATGGCTCAGCACTGAATCCGATTTTTTATGTGTCCAGCAGCCCGTGGAACCTGTACGATCTGCTCAGCGAATTCATGCAGCTTCAGGAAATCCCACTTGGCCCGCTCATGCTGCGCGACTGGGATTTCACTCTCGCGCGCCCCAGGCATGGCCCGCACAAGCTCGGAGCCATCGCGCAGATAATGGATCTGTATCAGGATCTTCCGGTCATTCTGATTGGAGATAGCGGACAGGAAGATCCCGAGATCTACAGCGAGGTCGTCGCACGCTATCCCAAGCGTATCCTCGCGGTGTACATCCGCAACGTGACGCCCAATCCTGGGCGATCAGCGGCGATTCGATCCCTGGCTGAGGAAGTCGTCCGCGCCGGGAGCACACTAATTCTCGCTGACGACACCATGGCCGCTGCCCGTCACGCCGTTGAAAACGGCTGGATCGCGTCCAGCAGCCTGGGCTCTATCTCTTCGGAGAAGTCCAAGGAAGAAGAAGGCAAGGCGGGCACACCCATTGACGAGCCGTCCACGCAACCGGCACCTGTAGCGCCCACGGTGGTGGTCGATGCCACGCCGGCTGGTGACGGAGGCAACAAGTGATGGTACTGAACCGCGAACTAACTACGAAGACCTACTGGGTAGTTTTTACCTGATACGGTACTGCTGCCGGTCAGAGTAATAGACTCGTTCCGCAAACGTCCGCCAAGCACCGTGCCAGGCAACCCGAGTCCCGATCACCGCCTGACCGACCGAGTCCCCGATCACCGCGCGGTACCAACCGAGTACCGAACACCGGGCACCAAACCCGTACTCGTGGCGATCGAACCTACCAGCGCAGCTTGAGTTCTTACCAACGCAGCGTGAGTTCCTACCAGCGCAGCGTGAGTTTTATCTTCTCCCGTTTGCGTACAACGTCAAGCTTCATTTCCTGGCGACCTTTCACGTCGCTGATCGCCTCGCGAAGCTCCTGGACTGATTCGATCTCTTCACCATTCGCTCGCACAATGACATCGCCGTCGCGAAGACTCGCTCGCGAAGCAGGCGTTCCGGGACCAACGCGCAGCACGAGCAGCCCGTTCGACACACCGAAATAATCTCCCAGCTCCTCTCGAACAGTGGCGAGAGATGCCCCCGCGACTACCGTAGACGCGCCGCCCCACACGAATGGCGCCGGCGAAGGCATCGGTGGCATGGGCGCCACCGCCGGCTCCGGTGATCGAGGAGCTGACGGCGATCGCACTCTGGGTGGCGTCCTTACACCAGGCTGCTGCCGAGGAGGCATGTCGGAGGCATCGAGCAGGAACTGGTACTCGAAACCACGCGGCTTTTCACCGACCTTTACCTTTATGGTCTTGCTTTCACCTTCACGGCGGAGCTTGACGGGAAGCGTGTGGCCCGGCCGGATCATGTCATTGAGGAATAACGAGCTCGTCCTGAGATCCCGCCCCTCGAAGGCAAGCAACACGTCACCCGCATTAAGTCCCGCCCTGTCGGCTGGAGAACCCGGCTCCACAGCTTCCACAATCGGGTAGGCGTTGAACTTCCAGACAGGCTTGCCATCTCTCTCGCCGATCGACTGCGCCGCTGATGAGAGCGTAACGCCAAGCCAGCCCGGATGTCCCGACTGCCGGTTCTCGAGAAGGCCGTAGCCGCCACCGCCCTCGCCATATCCTCCCAGGCGAATTACTTCGCTCGTTCGCTCAGCCTCGCGCATCGCGCTCCGCTCGGCGGCCAGCCGCAGTTGCGCGACTTCGAGACCGCGAACCGCTTGGCGAAGTTGGTCCTCCGTGATTCGCAATACACGTGGGTTCAACGAATCGCCATTTGCCTGAAGCGTACGCAATGCCACTTCAATCTGTTTGCGAAGCCGCTCGATTTCCTTTCGATGCGAAGCACGCTCGCGGCTGGTTCGCGGCGTTGAATCGCAGTCACGGCACTCCTGAGCACCGGCCACGCTCGCACCGGCCAGCGGATAGGCAATCGCGCTCGCGACGGCCAAAACCATTAGCACTGTCCGGAACCTGCATGGAAAGCTGACAACCCTGAAGCTCATCACTTGCGGCATGTCCTCTTAGAAACGTGTCAGTCGAACGCCGGCCGGCAACGTGCCGCCCAGCTGTCGCAGCGTCGCCTCTCGCGCCGCGAGTGTCGACATGTAGTACTGGTTCATGATGGGATCGTGCGGCAGTTCGTTCACTCCATCGCGCGCCGCACCAGCCATGACATCGAGCGCCGCGAGCCGAGCGCGATATACATCAGAATTGCGGAACGTGGCCGTGGTTGTATCGTTGGTCGCAAGATACATCATGGCTTGGCGATACTCCCGTTCAGCCCGCGTCAAAACTGCTTGCGCTTCAACGAGGCTCGTGAACCTGGCCAGAGTGTCAGTCGGGCTCGCGCCAACCGAGACAAGCGATACGTTCCGGGATCCTGCCGCCGTATCGCCGGAGGCAGCGACAGCTGGATTTTGCGACGCGGAAGACCGGGCCCCCATCCAACCCATGGTCACGCCGCCAGCCACAAAGAACAGGGCGGCAGCGGCCTGCATCCACCAAACAGCTCCCGCCCTCCTTTCGCTTCTTTCAACGCTCGCTGTCTTGCGAACCAGACCCTCGGCGCTGAGCTGTGCCGCCAGCTTGCCCCAACTGCTAATTACCGCGGTCGATTCTGCTTCGGCGTATGCTCGATCTCGCAAGGCAATGTAGGCGCTCAGCTCGCGGGCGCACTCAGCGCAGACCGCGAGGTGACTTCGCTCCGCGGCGGTGGTTTCATCATCGGCCAGTGCGGCCAAACGTTCAGCGTCAAGATGCAACATGAGATGTGTTCCGAGCCGGCTGAGGTCTATCCACATAGTGCGCGAGCAGCCGGCGAAGCTTTGCGCGTGCCTTGAATAATTGCGACTTGGATGCTCCCACGGTTATACCCAACTCCGTGGCGATGTCTTCGTGTGTATATCCTTCTACGTCGTGAAGCAGGAAAACCATGCGAGCTCTCGGCGGCAGGCGAGCCGCCGCCTGATCTATGGACTCAGCAACGAAAACTGCTTCGTCGTCCCTCTCCACGATTGCCGTATCTTCTTCCAGGTCCGCTTCCACCTTCTCGATGCGTCGACTTCTGCGAAGCGCGTTCAGAGTGCGATTAACCGCGATGCGGTGTGCCCAGGTGCCGAACTGCGCTTCCCCTCGAAACCCTGGTAACGCCCGAAAAATCTGCATCCACACGTCCTGCGCAATGTCTGCCGCAAGGTCCGGATCGCCAACAAGTCGCCGCACCACCGCGTCAATGTGCGGGGCGTGTTGCGTCCACAGGTGGCGCAACGCCCGTTCATCGCCTGTGATGGCGCGTCTAATCATCAATTGATCGGTTTCCATGCCTTCACCCGATTTGTCACGCGACAATACTGGAATGGTTGCCTTCATGTGCTGAGGTACGTGATGTCGCGACTGGAAGATTCGCGGAGGAAACCGGGAAGAGGAGGCAGGGACCAGCAACCAGGTACAAGGAACCACGCTCGGATACGTAGGTCGCCTAGTCGCGCCGCACTCAGATTCCAGCTTCCTGTCCCTTGT
>JACDCM010000084.1 GCA_013817545.1 Gemmatimonadaceae bacterium
CTATTCGGCGAGTGTCAGGATGCGTGTCCCAAGGAAATCAGCATAGACACGATTGCCCGGATGAATCGAGACTATCTGAGGGCGGTGATGACCGCAAAACCTGAGGCGGATTCAACCGCCGAGTAGCAAGAAATCACTGATGCTTCACGCGGAATGCCTCGGCAGCGCGGAGGGCGACATGGATAAAGTTGTGAGGGACGCGCTGGGCATTCATTGCTCCCAAGGAGTATCCTTACTTCATGGTAAGGATCGTCTACACCCGGCTCGAGGCCACATCTTTCTGAACATGGCCGCATATTGGCCCGATTGCTGCGAAACTCGGTAAGTAACTCCACCTCTCAAGGCTCACCAATGACAACACCCAGCACCGGACCCGGCGGCTTCAGGAACGAGGAAGCCAACCTTGGCGGAGCCGACGCCGCTGGCAAAACAAGTTACGGCAGTGGAGGCGGCACCGCGCCGGAGGGGAGGCAACCCGAAGAGTCAGGCAAAAAGGGTGTGACAGCCAGCGTCAGCTCGGGCGGCGGCTTCGGGATCGGTGGCATCGTTATCACCGCGATCGTGATTGCTCTGGCCGCATTCTTCGGCTTCGCGTTTTTCAGGTAGCAACGGAGAGGTTGCTACGCTGTCGTCGCGGAGCACCTGCAGTCTCGCATAGCGAACAACCACAACCCGCCTGATCCCGCACCGACAACTCTGCCCGGGCGGGGTTCGATGTCCGCGGCCCGAATGCGATCGGGGATGCCGAGTACCTCGGCGAGCAGTTCACCAGCTGCCTATTAAAATAGCTTGAATGAAGCTACGCGGTGAGCTGATCCGTCAAGCCCTACAACCGGGGGAGCGTTACCCCTTTCTGCCCCTGGTACTTCCCGGCCTTATCCTTGTACGACACCTCCGGCTCTTCGTCCCCCTCGAAAAAAAGCACCTGCGCGATGCCCTCATTCGCGTAGATCTTCGCCGGTAGAGGTGTTGTGTTCGAGATCTCCAGCGTCACGAAGCCTTCCCACTCCGGCTCGAAGGGGGTGACGTTCGTGATAATTCCGCACCGCGCGTAAGTCGACTTGCCAACCGTTACCGTGATGACATTACGTGGGATGCGGAAATACTCGACGGAGCGCCCGAGCGCAAAAGAGTTTGGCGGCACGATGCATACGTCACCGTCAAATTCGACGAAAGATTTGGGATCGAAGTTCTTGGGGTCGACGATACAATTGAGAACGTTCGTGAAGATGCGAAACTCGCGCGCGACGCGCATGTCATACCCGTACGAGCTGACTCCGTATGAGATGACTCCGTTTCGCACCTGACGGTCTTCGAACGGCTCGATCATGGCATGTTCGAGCGCCATACGGCGAATCCATCGGTCGCTTTTGACTGACATATTTTCGTTTAGGGTTGCACAGCAGGGTGGGTAGCTGATGCTTCATCCAAAGCGGGGTGCCAGGTTCCCCCGGTCGGGGTCCACTTGAGGCGCAAATGTACCTGTAGCGGTCGCGGTTGCACAGGGCGCGTCGATCAGGTTAGTTTTTCTCCTGCCAATAGTACGTGAAATTTTTCACATGGGCGGAAACGCGATGGAAATTCGGGCATATCTGCCGCTGTTGCTGTTGATGGGCTTCGTCATCATGAACGCTGTGATGATGCTCGGGCTCTCGCATCTCACCATGCGCTCGCGTCCCACGTCCGTTAAGCAGAGCGCGTATGAGTCAGGCGTTCCACCGCTTGGCGACGCGCACGGGCGGTTCTCGGTGAAGTTTTATCTCGTCGCGATGTTGTTCATCATCTTCGACATCGAAACCGTATTCATGATTCCGTGGGCAAGCCACTATCGGCAGCTGTCCTGCTCCGTTCCGTTGGTGAATGGGTTGTGTCCTGCGGGCAACACGTCGTTCTTCGGACTCGGTGAGATGCTGGTTTTCATGTCGATTCTCTTCGTGGGCCTCGCCTATGTCTGGAAGAAGGGAGCGTTGCAATGGGACTGACCGCTCGTCCTGACACCCGGATCGTTTCGCATGATCCCGAGTCGCAGGAAAGCTGGCTCACGACCAGGCTTGATACCCTGGTAAACTGGTCGAGAAAGAACTCACTGTGGCCAATGCCGTTTGGAACGGCGTGCTGCGCTATCGAGTTCATGGCTACGGCCGCCAGCCGGTTTGACCTCGCTCGCTTTGGAATGGAGCGCATGAGCTTTTCTCCTCGCCAGGCCGACGTTCTCATTTGCGCCGGTCGAGTTCCATTCAAGCTGGCACCGGTGATCCGAATGATCTGGCAGCAGATGCCGCAGCCCAAGTGGTGCATTTCCATGGGCGCTTGTGCGTCGTCCGGCGGAATGTTCGACAACTACGCGGTAGTGCAGGGAATCGACACCATCATTCCCGTAGACGTTTATGTACCGGGTTGTCCGCCGCGCCCGGAGGGATTGATCTACGGCATTCGAATGCTCCAGGAAAAAATCACGAATGAGCGGATGGCTGATAAGCTCATCCGCGATGAAATGGAGCCCAACGCCGCGAGTGGCCTCTACATACCGGCGGCAACTATCGATGAGCTTTCGGAGCCTTTCGGAAATTCGGTGCATCAGACGCGATCCGGTTTGTGAAGCCTCGCTTTTCCGCGATAATTCCCGGGAGCGCTGCTCCGGACGATCCCGCTCCCGCCACGTTGAGGAACGTTCCAAACCGCGGCGGCCCGGCCAATCCCTCCGCTACCGCTCTGCAGGGGCGCTTTGGAGGCGGCATCAAACGAGTCGATGTCATCTGGGGAGAGACCATCGTCTATGTCGACGCTTCCGGGGCGAAAGAGATCATACAGTGGCTGCACGATGATTCATCGCAGCAGTATGACTATCTCTCCGACGTGACGGCCGTGGAATATCGCGATCTTGAGCGGCCTCTCGAAGTTGTGTGGCATCTGCGCTCGCTCCCGTATCGTCGCTTCCTGCGCCTGAAGGCGGAGTTGCAAAAGGACCGGCCGCTGGAGGTGGATAGCGTCTGGAGTATCTACAAGGGCGCCGATTGGCTCGAGCGCGAGTGCTACGACATGTTCGGGATCAAATTCAAGGGACATCCCGACCTCCGGCGCATTTTGATGTGGGAGCAGTACCGCGAGGGTTATCCGCTGCGCAAGGACTTCCCGCTTCGCGGACGTTTCAGCCGAGCCGAGCAGCTTCGGCAGGCGCTCTCGGCAAACCCCGAGGCGCGGTATTCCATGGAGGAGCTTTCGATCGCGGAGGCGTTCGAGGATCTTCCCGAGGATATGCGTAATCGGCTGCGCGGCGGCGAGAGAACCGGGGAATAGGGAATGGCTACCACCAAACGAACGGTTGAAGTCGCGCTCGGCACCTCTGGCATCGACAGGAGCGGCCGCGCGGTTCGTTCACCGTTGACGGTGACGGAGAATGGAGGCGTCTCGACTCTCGAGCCACCGCCGGCGATCGAGCCGCAGCTCGAAGGCGAAAACATGCTCATCAATATTGGCCCGCAACACCCGGCGACACACGGCGTGCTGAGGCTCGTTCTCGAGCTCGACGGCGAGACCGTTGTCCGGTGCATTCCGCACGTGGGTTACCTGCACTGCGGCTTCGAGAAGATCGGGGAGTACCGGCAGTACAATCAGATCATCCCATGGACTGATCGCGAGGATTACCTCAATTCGATCGGCAACAACGTTGCCTTCGCGCTCGGCGCGGAGCGTCTCTTCGGCATAGACGTCACGCCACGGTGTGTGGTGCTGCGAGTCATAGCGATGGAGCTGTCGCGCATCATTTCGCACCTCGTCTGGCTGGGTACAACGTGCATAGACATTGGCGCTTTCACGCCGTTTCTGTGGAGCTTCGAGCAAAGGGAGAACGTTTACAAACTGCTGGAGGATTGGGTCGGCGCGCGCCTCACAACGAGCGCCACGCGAGTGGGCGGCATGGCAGCCGACGTACCAGCGGGATGGATGGAGAATCTGAACAACTTCATCCGGAACTTCCCAAAGACAATCGATGAAGTCGATCGCATGCTCACCCGCAACGCGATCTGGGTGGGACGCACCGTCGGAATTGGAGCAATGACGGCGGTCGAAGCCGTCAACTACGGATTGTCGGGTCCCATGGTACGCGCAAGCGGGGTAGCCTTCGATGTGCGACGCGACTTCCCGTATCTCGATTACGAGACGTATGACTTCGATGTCCCGGTTGGCTCACACGGCGATGTCTACGATCGCTACCTCGTCCGGGTCGAGGAGCTGCGGCAGTCCGTCAGAATTCTCGAGCAGGCGGCAAAGCGGCTTCCGGACGGCCCGGTGAACATCGACGACCATCGCGTGATTCTTCCGCCCAAGTCGAAAGCGATGAGCGATATGGAATCCATGATCCATCACTTCAAGCAGGTGATGGAAGGAGCGCGGCCTCCACTCGGAGAATCGTATGTGGCTGTCGAGAGCCCGAAGGGAGAGAAGGGCTATTACATGGTCTCGGACGGCACCGGAAAACCGGTGAGGTGGCGGATCCGCCCGCCGTCGTTCGTGAACCTGTCCGCGATTTCCAGAATGGTGGAAGGTCATCTTCTATCGGATGTGGTTGCGATCAACGCGAGTATTGACATCGTGATGGGGGAAATCGACAGGTGACGCCTCCCGTTGGTGAGACTGGAAGTGCGCACTCTCCCGCGCACGCCGCGCACGACTCAGCGGGCCACGGCCATGAGGAGAGTTATCAGCCTGTTCTCGTCGGTACCGTGCGTGACGAGCTTGATCAGATTCTCGAGCGTTACCCAACCAAGATGGCTGCACTGCTTCCCGCGCTCTGGCTCCTTCAGAATGCGAGAGGATGGGTGAGTGAGTACTCGATGGCCGAAGTCGCACAGGCGCTGGATCTGACGCCGGCGTACGTGAAGGGCGTGGTAACTTTCTACACGATGTACCATCAGCATCCGGTGGGTCGCTATTTCGTTCAGGTCTGCACTACGTCGCCATGCATGGCTTGCGGCGCGGAGGACACGGTGGCTGCGCTGCTGCGCCACACCGGCTGCGGCGAGTTGGGAACCACGTCCGCCGACGGGAAGTTTACCGTCATCGAAGTGGAATGCCTCGGAGCGTGCGGATTCGCTACGCCTGTGATGATCAATGAAGAGTTCGTTGAATCGGTGACTCCAGACAAGGTACCCACCATTCTCGCACAGCTCCGATAATGGGATTCCCGCACGCGATTCATGCCCGGGAGGAAGCGGTGTTGTCACGTCACTTCGGTGACGCTGACGCACTTTCCCTGGACGGTTGGAAGAAGCGCGGAGGATACAAGGCGCTGGAGATGGCCCTTGCAATGGAGCCCGCCGCGATCGTCAACGTCCTCAAGGATTCGGGGCTGCGTGGGCGTGGCGGTGCAGGGTTTCCGACAGGATTAAAATGGTCTTTCATGAAGCCGGGTGACGGCAAGCCGCACTACCTGTGCTGCAACGCGGACGAATCGGAGCCCGGAACGTTCAAGGACCGGGAGATCATGAGGTGGACGCCTCACGCGCTTGTTGAAGGTTGCGCGATTGGCTCCTACGCGATCGGTGCGGAGACGTGCTACATCTACATTCGCGGCGAGTTCTCCGAACCTCTCCGTGCTGTAGGTAACGCTCTCCGTGAGGCATACGACGCCGGCGTTCTCGGTTCGAACGCCATGGGCACTGGCAAGACTGTAAATATTTACATCCATAAGGGCGCGGGCGCGTACATCTGCGGGGAAGAAACCGCGCTCATGAACTCCATCGAGGGACGCCGCGGCAATCCTAGAATCAAGCCTCCGTTCCCGGCGGTCGCAGGTCTTTTCGGACAGCCGACTACAATCAACAACGTCGAGACGCTCGCCGCGGTCCCTCAGATTCTCGTCAACGGCGCCGAGTGGTACAAGAAGTTCTGCCTGTCCAATCCCAAGAGCACGGGGACCAAGCTTTTCTCCGTTTGCGGCAACATCGCGAAGCCCGGCAACTACGAAGTCGTTCTCGGCTTTCCATTCAAGGAATTTCTGTACGACATGTGCGGGGGTCCTCTTCCCGGGAGAAAGTTCAAGGCGATCGTACCTGGAGGAGCCTCGGTTCCGATTCAAACTCCGGAGGAAGCGGAAGCCACGCTCATGGACTACGAGGGATTCGTGGCGCAAGGCTCAATGCTCGGATCCGGTGGCGTGATCGTCTTCGATGATACGCAGTGCATGGTAAAGCTTATCGGCCGCTTCGCGCGTTTCTTCGCGCACGAGAGCTGTGCGCAGTGCACTCAGTGTCGCGAAGGCACAGCTTGGGTTACCAAGATTCTGGAGCGCATTGAGGCTGGCGGTGGCACGATGCAGGATCTCGATACGCTCCTCGAGTTGAGCGAGAACATGACTGGAAAAACCATTTGCGTACTGAGCGATTCGTGCGCGGCGCCGATCGTTTCCGGAATCAAGAAGTTCCGGCACGAGTTCGAGGCTCACATCACGGGCAAGCAGTGCCCACTGCGGACGGCGGCGGCATAGATGGCTGAAAATCCAATGGTCACGCTGACGATCGAGGGGCGAACGGTTTCTGTCGCCGCCGGAACCTCGATACTCGAGGCGGCCAAAACCGCGGGGGTACTGGTCCCGCACTACTGCTACCATCCCGGCCTACCGGTCGCCGGAGTGTGCCGGATGTGCCTGGTTGAGGTGGAAAAAGCGCCCAAGCTGGCCCCCGCCTGTGCCAGCGCTGTCGCAGAAGGGCAGGTTGTGCACGTTCATAGCGACAAGGCGCTCGAAGCGCGGAAGGGTGTTCTGGAGTTTTTGCTCATCAACCATCCGCTCGATTGCCCGATCTGCGATCAGGCGGGCGAATGCGAGCTTCAGGACTACACGTACCGCGAGGGACGCGCGGAGGGCCGCCTCTTGGAGCCCAAGCGATTCAACCCAATGGAGGATTTCGGCGGCGACGTTCTTTATGTAACCAATCGCTGCATCCTTTGCACTCGGTGCGTGCGGTTCATGGACGACGTCGCTGGGGAGTCCGTCCTGAACGTCAGCGAGCGCGGGGACCGAGCCGTCATTGGCAAGTTCGAGGGAGCTGACCTGACGCACCCATGGGCTGGTAATGTGATCGACCTCTGTCCCGTTGGCGCGCTGGTCTCCAAGGACTTTCTCAACAAGGCGCGCGCCTGGGAGCTTGATCGGACGCCGTCCATTTGCCCGAATTGCACGCAGGGATGCAACTCGATTGTTGAAACGCGGGACAATTTTGTAGTGCGAACTCGCGCTCGGCCGAACGACGAAGTGAATAAATATTACATGTGCGATCATGGCCGGCTGAACTACCGCTGGATGAATGAACAAAACCGTCTGGAGGCGCCGCTCGTTCGCCACGCAGACAGGCTCGTGGGAGTGGACTGGGCCACCGCCCTTGAGCAGGCGGCAAAGCTTTTGAGTGACAAGCGCGCACTGGTGCTTGCCTCGCCGATGCTCTCGAACGAATCGCTCTGGATGCTTTCGAAGCTGCTTCAGAAGACAGGTGGCGCGGGCTTGTTCACTGTCGAAACGGGGCCCGAGGCTCCGCTCGCCGGCGTGCCGGATCTCGCGCTCCGAGCGGAACGTGCCGCGAACGTTCGGGGTGCGGAGATGTTCGGCTTCGAGAAGTCCATCTCGCCGCTAAGCGAAGTCAGTTCCGGCGACGTTGTGATTATCACACACGTGGGTGGCACGCCACTGGAGATTGACTCGGCGATGCTGGCAAAGGGCGCGGCGACAATCTTTATCGGGACGACTTTGCCGGAAAGTGTGCGCGGCGCGTCGGTGGTACTGCCTGTTACCAACGTCACTGAAGAGGAAGGGACCTTCACGAATGTCCAGGGGCGCGTGCAACGTTATCTGCAGGCTCGGGCAGCGCCAGGGATGGCTCGCCCCGCCTGGTGGGCCCTCGGGGATTTACTCGAGGCCATGGGAGAAGGCACAGGCTATTTTCTTGCCAGCGACGTCTTTTCCAAGTTTGCGGGAACGCGTCCGGAGTTCGCGGGAATGAGCTACGAGTCGCTGGGACTCAAGGGCGCCAAGCTCGAAGGCATGCGGGAGCCGGCGGAGGCAGCAGGGTGACGCAGCTTTCGCTATTGGCTCTTCTTGCGACCGACCCGCTTCAGCAGCCAAACCTGGTTCCGTTCGTGATTTTCACGGTGATCAAGATGATCGTGGTCTTCACTGTGACGCTTGTGGGGGTGGCGCTACTGACGCTAGCCGAACGTAAAATCTCCGCGTGGATTCAGGACCGGCACGGGCCCAACAGGGTCGGACCCGGAGGCTTGCTTCAGCCGGCTGCCGACGGCCTCAAGAACATCATGAAGGAAGAGACGTACCCTGACGCCGCGTACAAGCCGATTTTCATCCTGGCGCCGATGCTCGCCTTCATTCCGGCGCTCCTGACCTTCGCTGTCATTCCCTTCGCCTCGCCGATCTCGACGAGATGGGGACGTGTCGACATGGTGGTCGCCGATCTGCCCATCGGCTTTCTGTACATCCTGGCGCTCACGTCGCTCGGAGTTTACGGCATCGTACTCGCGGGCTGGTCGTCGAACAACAAGTACTCGCTTCTCGGCGGGCTCCGCTCGAGCGCGCAGATGGTTTCGTACGAAATCTCGATGGGTCTTTCGACCGTCGCCGTTCTTCTCGTCGCCGGCAACGTCTCACTCAATGAGATCATATTCCAGCAGGCGACTACAGTCTGGAATGTTTTCGGACTCACCATCGCGTTCTTCATCTTCCTCGTCGCCGCCTTCGCGGAGACAAATCGACTCCCGTTTGATCTTCCCGAGGCAGAGTCCGAGCTGATAGCAGGTTATCACACCGAGTATAGCGCCATGAAGTTCTCCATGTTTTTCATCGCCGAATACTCCAACATGGTCACGGCGAGTGCGCTGATCGCTACACTGTTCTTCGGGGGATGGGACATCCCGTTCACTCTCTGGGATAACCAGGCTCCCTGGACAATATGGAAGACGCTCGCGACGGCCGCCGCATTCAGCGTGAAGGTGCTCTTCTTCCTTTTCTTCTACATGTGGGTTCGCTGGACGTTGCCGCGATTCCGGTATGACCAACTCATGTCGCTTGGGTGGAAGTTCATGCTCCCGACTGCACTCGTTTATGTAATTGTCATCGCCGCGTTGCTGCTCTGGCTGGACTGGTTGGGAATCAGACCCGGGGCCATGTGGGGTGCGATACTGGGCGGTGTGAATGTGATGTTGGCGGCCATCCTGTTCGTCATGCTCGACCATGGCAAACTGATAAGTCCGGCGAGCAGCCGAGCGCAGGCGGACCGGCTAGCGCGCCTGCGGGCGATGAGCGCGCGGCCGGCGCTTTCCCCCGATTCAGTCCACTAGACCGGAGACGAGAACAGATGGCAATCGGAGTGAAGGTGCTCGACCGGCCGACAGATCAGGTTAGCTACGTGCGCGCGCTGCTGAGCGGCATGGCGTTGACGTTCAAGCACATGATTGATCCGCACAAGGTGACCGTGCAGTATCCGGAGGAAAAATGGCCCATCTCCCCACGCTGGCGGGGAACGCACCGGATGCTTACGGATGAAACAGGCAAGTCGAAATGCGTGGCGTGTGGATTGTGTCCGCAGATATGCCCGGCGAACTGCATCAAGCTTGTACCGGGTGAGGATGAAGAAGGAAACCGCTATCCACTCATTTACGAAATCGACGAGTTTCGCTGCATCTTCTGCGGCTACTGTCAGGAGGTATGCCCCGAAGAAGCGATTCACCTTGGCCGGCATTACGAGAACTCGGAATACAGTCGCGCCGGTTTCGTCTACGACCTCGAGCGCCTGACGGCGCAGACGCACCCCGTCTGCGAGATGTGGGATCCGGCCGACCCCAAAGGCGAGTAAATCGTGGGCTACTTCTACCAGATCAACTTCTACATCTTCGGACTTCTCGCCATCGCATCCGCGCTTGCGTTTGTCACGAGGAAGAGTCCCGTTGCCGCGGCACTCTGGCTCGTGAACACCATGTTCTGCCTGTCAGCTCTCTACATAATGATGGACGCCCAGTTTATCGGCGCGATTCAGGTACTGGTGTACGCTGGCGCGATCATGGTCGTTTTTCTCTTCGTTGTCATGCTGCTGAACCTTGGCCATCCCTCGGACATGGCCGACATGCGCGGCACATGGGGTAAGCTCCTGGCCGCGGGAATCGGTGTCGTGCTTCTGGCTCAGATACTGGTCATTCAGCGTCAGCGGCTGCCCAGCATCATTCCCGAAGTGGTAACTGAGCGCAATGTCATAACAGGAATAGCGGGACCGCTCTTCAACGAATACCTGCTCGCCTTCGAGGTCACGAGCGTGCTTCTTCTCGCGGCCATCGTTGGAGCTGTTCTGCTGGCCAAGCGGAGAGGCTGAGATGATCAATGAAGCGTTGTTCTTTTCGGCGGTCCTGTTCACGATAGGAGTTGTTGGCGTACTCACGCGCCGGAACGCGATCATCATCTTCATGTGCGTGGAGCTCATGCTTAACGCCGTCAATTTGACATTCGTGGCATTCTCGAAACTGTATGGCGCAGCCGGTCAGATCTTCGTGATCTTCGTGATGACGGTAGCGGCGGCGGAAGCGGCAGTGGGGCTGGCCATCATCATCTCCATCTTCCGGCACCGCGAAACGGTCAACCTGGAAAACATCAACCTTCTGAAAGGGTGATGCTCCTTCAGCAAGCCGCGGCTGGAGCCGCACACCCGCTCAGCGGGACTGCTGCCGAGTGGCTGTGGCTATTGCCTGTCCTTCCGTTGGCCGGTTTCGTTATCAACGGCCTCCTGTCATTGGCCCCCGCCTACCACGCAGGGCCGGCAGATCCGTCGGCGACCCATGTCGACGACCATGCCAATGGGATGCACGGGAACCAGCTTCAGCACGATGATGATCACGCCGAGGCGGACCACCCACCGGTTCGGCACCGCTTCGCCAGCATAGTCAGCATTGTTGGACCGCTCGTATTGGCGCTGTCGTTTGCATTGGCCGCTTCGATCTTCGCGGCCATGCTCGGTGCCGGCGAAATACATACGCCGTTTATCCAGCGCTACTTCAGCTGGATGCCGGCCGGTGAGCTCAATATCGAATGGGCGTATCAGTTGGATCAGCTTTCCATCGTGATGGTGCTGATCATCACCGGCGTGGGCACGCTGATACACGTTTTCAGTATTGGGTACATGCGGGAGGATCCCGGATATCCTCGCTACTTCGCGTACCTGAATCTGTTCGTCAGCTTCATGCTTGTTCTGGTGCTGGGAGCAAGCTACCCCGTGATGTTCATCGGATGGGAGGGGGTGGGTCTGTGCTCGTACCTGCTTATCGGATTCTGGTTCAGTGCGAAGGCCAATGCAGACGCGGGCAAGAAGGCTTTCATCGTCAATCGCATCGGCGATTTTGGATTTCTGGTCGCCATATTTCTGATGTATGCCAACCTTGGCGCTCTGGACTTCGTTGGTGTGGCAGAGCGCTCGGTCCAATTGGCCGCGGGTGGAACTCTCGTTACGGCGATCTGCCTTTTCCTTTTCCTCGGATGCACCGGCAAGAGCGCGCAGATCCCTTTGTACACCTGGCTGCCCGACGCGATGGCCGGCCCGACACCGGTGTCCGCACTAATCCATGCTGCGACGATGGTGACCGCTGGCGTGTATCTCGTCGCTCGAAGCAGCTTTCTGTTTTCGCTCGCCCCCGTCGCGAGCTTGACCGTGGCACTCATCGGTGCGATGACAGCGCTGTTCGCGGCTACCATCGGGCTCAAGCAGTGGGACATCAAGAAGGTCCTGGCGTATTCGACCGTCTCTCAGCTCGGTTACATGTTCATAGCCGTTGGGGTCGGTGCTTACGTCGCCGGCATCTTTCATCTGGCTACGCATGCATTCTTCAAGGCGCTGCTCTTTCTGGGCAGCGGGTCCGTCATCTACGTGATGCACAAGGCGTATCACCATACGCACAGGCACGACGATGCTCAGGACATGCGCAACATGGGCGGCTTGCGGCGTTTCATGCCGGTAACGTTTGTACTGATGTGGATCGCCACGCTGGCGATCGCGGGAATCCCGCTGTTTGCCGGGTTTTTCTCGAAGGATGAGATACTCGGCGCCGCCTTCGCGCGCGCGCACGAATCGACGCTCGCCGAGGCCAGCCTACTCGGGATACCCGGAAGCATTGTGCTGTACGCTGTCTACGCAATGGGGCTTGTTGCCGCGCTGCTGACTGCGATTTACATGACGCGCATGATGCTGTACACGTTCCACGGGGAAAATCGAACAGGCGAAGCTGAACGCCCACACATGGGCGAAGCGCCTTGGGTGATGACGGCCCCTCTCGTCGTGCTCGCCGTTCTGAGCGCTTTTGGCGGCTGGCTCAATCTTCCCGCGTTCTTCACGGACGTACTGCCCATCGGCAAAACAGCGTCGCTGGATCACTGGTTGGAGCCGGTCGTGGGCGAAGCGGCACTTCGCATCACGCACGGAAGTGCGGCGCATCTCTCGGCCAACACCGAGTATGTTCTGGTTGGATTAGCTGTGGCTGCGGCGGCCGCTGGTATTCTGATCGCTTTCACGATACTCAAGCCTGCGGCGCAAGGCACGAAGGAGCAGGCGGTCTCCCGTGGTACCGAGACAGGCATCGAGCGAGTGCTCGCCAACAAGTATTATGTCGATGAGGCTTATGATGCCGCGGTC
>JACDCM010000398.1 GCA_013817545.1 Gemmatimonadaceae bacterium
TGCCGCCCAAATCATCAAGGCCGTCGTGGCGCGATCCGGCATCGACCCCGCATTGATCGAGGATGTCTACTTCGGCGCTACCAACCAGGCCGGCGAGGACAACCGCAACGTCGCGCGCATGGCCGCGCTGCTGGCGGGCCTCCCCGCGTCCGTGCCGGGTTCGACGGTGAATCGCCTCTGTGCGTCGGGGCTGGAAGCCGTCAACATCGCGGCGCGCATGATCGAGGCGAGTCACGGCGATGTGTTCATCGCGGGCGGCGTCGAGTCGATGAGCCGTGCACCTTATGTGCTCAGCAAGGCGGAATCCGCGTTCGACCGGTCGCAGCAGATCTTCGACACTTCGATCGGCTGGCGCCTGGTCAATCCTCGCATGGCGGCGCTGCATCACCCCTTCTCCATGGGCGAGACCGCCGAGAATGTCGCCCGCAAGCACAAGATCAGCCGGGCGGATCAGGATCAGTTCGCGCTGCAGAGCCAGCAGCGGTGGTCGGCGGCGCACCAACGCGGGCTGTTCGCCCAGGAGATCGTGCCCGTCGAGATTCCGCAGCGCAAGGGCGCTCCGACCCTCGTCAGCGTGGACGAGCACCCGAGGCCGGACACGACGCTGGAGAATCTCGCCAAGCTGAAACCCGCGTTCTCCAAAGACGACCAAGGCACGGTGACCGCGGGCAATTCGTCGGGTATCAACGACGGCGCGGCGGCATTGCTGATCGTTGAAGCCGGGCTGGCCAAATCGCTGGGTCTTCAGCCGATCGCCTTCATCGGTCCGAGCGCCGCGGCCGGCGTCGATCCCGCGTTCATGGGGCTCGGACCCGTGCCCGCGATGCGCAAGGCGCTTCTGCGCGCGAAACTGACGCTCGACCGCATCGACCTGTTCGAGTTGAACGAGGCGTTCGCCGCGCAGGCCCTCGCCTGCCAGCGCGAGCTGGGCATCGACAACGCAAAATTGAACGTCAACGGCGGCGCGATTGCGATCGGTCACCCGCTTGGTTGCAGCGGCGCCCGCCTGGCCACGACGCTGATCCACCAGATGGCTCGCACCGGCGCCTCGCGCGGCATCGCGTCGCTCTGCGTCGGGGTAGGACAAGGCTTGGCGACGGTCTTCGAACGGGAGTGAGTTTGGAAGTGGGTCTGACTGTCAGATCGTTCGAGCGCCCGGCGCCTCCGCAACGCATCCCACCCGTCCGAATCGATCCGTCCTTCCGCTCGCTCAGCCCATCGAAGCCAGCTTTGCAAAGCCGGACTTGAACGCCCCCACCAGCGTGTCGATCTCCGCTTCGGTCATCGGCGTGGAGAACGTGCACGCACCCGTGCTGATGATGCTGCAACCTTCGTTGTAGAGGTGATCGAGCAACGCCTTGAGTCGGCGCGACTCGTCGGGCGTCGGGTACGCATCGCGGTAATTTCGTGGCGGCGTCTGCTTCATGTGCACCAGGAACATCGAGCCCGCCCCGGTGACGCTCGCGGGCGCGCCCGTCGCGCGGATCGCGCCTTCGATGCCGTTCCTGGCCCGATCGGTCAGCGCGTTTAGGCGCGCCACCGCGGGTCGGTCGAACTTCAGCATCGCCGCCATGCCCGCGGTCATGCTGATCGGGTTGGCCGTGAATGTTCCGGAGTGCGGGAACACGTACCGGGGCGACTGCGGGTTGAGCACATCCATGACTTCGGCGCGGCCGGCGACGGCGCCAATGGGAAATCCACCGCCGATGATCTTGCCCAGCGCGGTCATGTCGGGCGTGACGCCGTAGCGCGCTTGCAAGCCGGAGTGCTCGGCCCTGAACGTGATGACTTCATCGAACACCAACAGCACCCCGTGGCGCGCGGACCACTTGCGCAGCGCGGTAACGAACTCGACATCCGCCGGACACAAGCCGACGCGGTGCGGCATCAGATCGATCAATACGCACGCGAGATCCTTGGCGTGCTCGTCCAGGATCGCCAGCGTGCGCTCGGTGTCGTTGAACGGAAAGACAACGACGTCCTTGAGCGCGGACTCGGGTGTCCCGTGCACCAGCGGAACGCTGCGCGGATGATCGATGCCGCCCCAGGTCGCCGGCGTGGAGCCCTGGCTCACCTCGGCGTAGTCGTATACGCCGTGGTAGGCGCCCTCGGCCTTGGCGATCTTCGGCCGCCCGGTAAATGCACGGGCCGCCTTCAGCGCGACCATGATCGCCTCCGTGCCCGAGTTCATGAAGCGCATCTTCTCGAACGAGCGGTTGCGGCTGCACAAGTGCTCGGCATAGCGCACCTCGATCTCGGTTCCCATCATGAACGCGGTGCCGCGGGTCATCTGCTCCGTCACCGCATGGATGATCTCGGGGCAGGCGTGGCCGTGGATCAGGGACGCCATGTTGTTGGAGAAGTCGATGCGCGTGACGCCCTCGAGGTCGGTCACGCGGCAGCCTCTGCCGCACTCGACGTAGGTCGGGTGACTCGCCCGCAGGATCGCGTTGCGGCTGACGCCGCCGGGAAGGACTTTGAGGGCCCGCTCGTAGAGGGCGGCGCTGCGCGAGAGGTCGGTTTGCGTGGTCATGTCAGCCTGCTTCGATCCGTTCCGGGGTGCGAAGCAGAAGCGCACCGGTGCGCTCCTGCACGAAATTGAAATCGATGCCTGGGCTCAGTTCGACGAGCCGAAATCCGTTCGGCGTGACTTCGATCACGGCGAGATCGGTGTAGATGCGGTTCACGACGGCGCATCCCGTCAGCGGAAAGGTGCACTTTTGCACGAGTTTCGCCTCGCCTTCCCTGGTGCAATGCTGGGTGATGACGAAGATCGACTTCACGCCCGCGACCAGGTCCATGGCGCCGCCGACTGCGGGGATGGCGCCGGGCTCGCCCGTGGACCAGTTGGCCAGATCCCCATTCTGCGCGACCTGAAGCGCGCCGAGCACGCAAAGATCCAGGTGGCCGCCGCGGATCATGGCGAAGCTGTCCGCGTGATGAAAGTACGCGGCGCCCGGCAACGCCGTCACGCGCTGTTTGCCCGCATTGAGCAGCTCGGGATCGCCTTCGCCGGGCTTGGGCGCGGGGCCCATGCCGAGCAGGCCATTTTCTGTGTGGTAGATCATCGAGCGGCCCGCCGGCACGAACT
This sequence comes from Gemmatimonadaceae bacterium, assembly GCA_013817545.1. Taxonomy (GTDB): domain Bacteria; phylum Gemmatimonadota; class Gemmatimonadetes; order Gemmatimonadales; family Gemmatimonadaceae; genus JACMME01. Next base: position 3,092 of record JACDCM010000398.1, read on the forward strand.
TGGCGACCAGCTCCGGAATGCCAATGCCCAGATTCACATAGGAGCCGTCGGGAATGTCCTGCGCCAGACGCTGCGCCATCTCCTCGCGCGTTCGCCCGATCACCGGCGGCTTCGTCATGGGTACGACGCTCCTGCCTCGACGAGTTCCGATTCGTGGGCCGGGTTGGCGATGGCTACGACGCGATCCACGAAGATGCCGGGCGTGACGATCGACTCGGGGTCCAGCTTGCCCGGCTCGACGATCTCGGCGACCTGGACGATCGTGACCTTGGCCGCCATCGCCATCAGCGGGCCGAAGTTTCGCGCCGTCTTGTTGTAGAGGATGTTGCCGTGGGTGTCGGCGACCCGCCCCTTGATGAGCGAGAAGTCCGCGCGGATGCCGTGCTCAAGCAGATACTTTCTGTCGCCGAATTCCCGGCATTCCTTGCCTTCCGCCAGCGGCGTTCCCACCGCGGACGGCGTGTAGAACGCCGGGATTCCAGCTCCGCCGGCGCGGATGCGCTCCGCGAGCGTTCCCTGGGGAACCAATTCCAATTTCGTTCGCCCGCTTCGGTAGAGCTCGGGGAAGACGGTCGAGTTGGCGGTGCGCGGAAACGAACAGACGACCTTGGAAACGCGGCCCGCTTTGAGCAGCGCCGCGAGGCCGACCTGGCCGCTGCCGGTGTTGTTGCTGATCGTCGTCAGATTCGTGGCGCCCTGGTCGATCAGCGCGTGGATGAGCTCGACTGGACTGCCCGCTTCGCCGAAACCGCCGATCATAATGGTGGCGCCGTCGAAAATGTCCGAGACAGCCTCGGCCG
>JACDCM010000399.1 GCA_013817545.1 Gemmatimonadaceae bacterium
CCGGTTGACGAGAAAGTACAGCGCTATGACCGTGCCCCAGCAAATGAAGTAGTCGATTACCGCCGCGGCTGCCCGCGAGCCAATCCCGGCCACGGTATATGAGAACACCACCTGCTCGGGTGTCTCAATATCGACGACCTGCTCGAACGACCCCAGCACCCGCGTCGTTGTTGCGTCCGGGCGTGCCATCAGCGTTGGTAGGCGTCAACCGAAATTTTGAGCTGCTCCGCAAGCTCCGCATCACCGCTCAGAATGGATTGCCAGGACATCTCGCGTCCCTTGCGGCCGCCCTTCGGAACGATGCGCACGCCGGCGGGGGACATGCTTACGGTATACAACGCCCCCGCGACCTCGATTTCGCGCTTGATTACCTTGTCCAGCCTGGTTGTCATCGGATTCGAATTCAGGAATGATTCTCGGGTGAAACTCGCCGCCGATTTATTCGGCAGTGCACCATCACGAAAGTGCGATCTCGCCGTCTACCACGAGATCAGACAGAACACCCTCGATTTCGAGAGTCGCCTTGACGTTCAACGTTTCGGTACCGGCTAGGCCGCCCGATTCGATCGCGCCGTTCACAGCTCTTTCGATTTCACGTTGCGCTGTGATCCCAAACTTCTTGAGAAACTTTCGCAGCTCGAGATTGAATGTTTCTTCGTTCATGGTCTCTCCAATTTGCGGGGACGCGCCGATCACGGCCCAAAGAACGTGCGTTTGTTGACAGATCGCAAGCGAAGACTACCGTTGTTGCACGCTCGGCCAGCTGCCGATGTCTACATGACCCTATGGCTCGACAACGCGAATTCTAACTCACACAGTATTCATCACCGGAGGTACGGGTTACATAGGCTCACGCCTGATAGACGCACTGTTGGCGGACGGTCACACGGTACGCGCTCTGGCTCGACGGTGATCGCTGGAAAAACTTTCCACGGGCTGCGCATATGCTATCGGTGACGCGCTCAACCGCTCGACGTACGTCAATCAGATAATTCCGGCCGATACCTTCGTGCATCTGGTGGGTTCGTCGAACCCGGGTCCATGGCACAAGGAGAAATTTCGGGCTGTCGATCTCGCGTCCGCGCGCGAAAGCGATCGCCGCCGCGCTCGAGTCAGGCATCTACCATTTCATCTACGTTAGTGTCGCGCACCCTGCCCCGATCATGGCGGATTACATCTCCGCGCGCCGGTTGGGCTTCGTGACCATCACACAAATGATAGCTGCGCTTGTCGAAGCGGTGCAGCGCCCTCCCACCAAAATTCGCACTCTCACGGTAGCGGACATACGCCGCGCTGGCTGACGCGCGCGCGCGGGACCGGCTGCAAGTATCTTTCCCCGCATGACTTCTATATCAAACGGCGGGTCAGGGGACGGTAATTCCGCTGGCTTCGCCGACCTCGGCATCGATTCACGTATCGTCGCAACACTTACCGCGCTCGGCTACGAAGAGCCGACGCCAATTCAACGCCAGACGATCCCGGTGCTACTCCGTGGACGCGACCTGATCGGCCAGGCAGCAACTGGTACCGGCAAGACAGCTGCGTTCGCGATCCCGTTGCTGCAGCGGATCGATTTGACGCCCGGGAAGCGTCCGAATACGCAGGCACTTGTTCTGGTGCCGACGCGCGAACTCGCCATGCAGGTCGCGCAGGCCGTGCACCGTTACGGGAAGGAGATGGGGGTGAGCGTCCTGCCCATCTATGGAGGACAATCGATTGAGCAACAGCTTCGCGTGCTGAGGCGCGGTGTGGATGTCGTCATAGCTACCCCTGGCCGAGCACTGGATCATATCAAGCGCCGCACACTGTCGCTGGCGCAGGTGAAGGTGGTGGTGCTGGACGAAGCCGACGAAATGCTGGACATGGGCTTCGCCGAAGATCTGGAGGCGATTCTCGACTCAACCCCCTCGGAGAGACAGACCGCCCTCTTCTCGGCGACGATACCAGCACGGATCGCCGCAATCGCCCAGAAATACCTGACCAATCCGGTGCGCATCGCGGTGGAGAGCGAGCGCATGGTCGAGGGGACTGCGCCGCGCGTGCGTCAGACTGCGTACATTGTTGCGCGCTCGCACAAGCTCGCCGCACTGGGAAGGGTGCTCGACATGGAGGCGCCCACAGCGGCGCTCGTTTTCTGCCGCACGCGAACTGAAGTCGACCAACTAACGGAGTCGCTCAACGGACGCGGCTATCGTGCCGAAGCCCTGCACGGGGGAATGTCGCAGGAGCAGCGTGACCGCGTCATGCGCCGCTTCAGGGACAACGCCGCGGAGCTTCTGATTGCGACCGACGTGGCCGCACGCGGCCTCGATATCGAGCACCTGTCCCACGTCGTCAACTACGATGTCCCGTCGGCCGCGGACGCGTACGTTCACCGAATCGGGAGGACCGGGCGAGCAGGGCGCGAGGGAGTCGCGATTACGCTCGCGGAGCCGCGCGAGCATCGTTTACTGCGCAACATCGAACGATTGACCAAGCAGCGCATCGAAGTATCCACTGTGCCGACCGCGGCGGATCTTCGCGCCCGTCGTCTGGAGCTTACGCAGGCAACGCTACGGGAAACTCTGTTGGCCGGCGGGCTGGACAATTTTCGGGTTGCAGTCAAAGCGCTCTCGAGCGAATTCGACATCATGGATATCGCCGCGGCTGCCATCAAGCTCGTGCACGGAGCCAGCAGCGCCGAGGCGGACCACGCGGATATTCCCTCCGTTTCAGCACCGCGAGAACGTTCGGAACGAACCGGTACCGAGCGCAAACCGAGGGACGGCGGCCGCGGTCCGAAAAGCGAAACGCACAGCAAGCGTCCTCGCCGCAAGACAGAATGGAGCGTCGCGCGACTGTATGTCGGAGCAGGCCGGAAAGCCGGTGTCCGCCCCGCGGACCTCGTCGGAGCGATAACCAACGAAGTAGGGGTTGATTCCTGGGCGATTGGCTCGATAGAGATCGCTGACCGATTCTCGGTGGTGGAGGTACCGGAGGAGATAGTGGACGACATCATCGAAGTTCTCCGGAGCACGACGATCAAGGGTAAGCGAGTCCTGGTGCGGAGGGACAGGGAAGCTTGATAGGCGGGAGAGGGTGCGATAACACGGCTGCTCGCACCGTCAGAGCTCACCCCCCGACGGCGCGGTCGTCATCGCACGGACACGTTCACGGGCGTTCGGCGAGCGTTGACGTCATCCCCCTTCGTCAGCCCCCTGCGCTTTCGCCCTCGACGTCGCGACTGCAATCCGCCCGATGAAGTCCGGTATGGACTCGCTAGCACCCCTGCGCGGAAGGACGAAGGCCTCGTTATCGGGCGCGATAGGCGATCTGCCATCGATCGGCTCATCTACCATGAGATCGCCACCACTTCGCTCGACCGCCGCCTCGAAGCGCTCGACAGCATCCAGCAGACCGGTGAGATCATCCCCGGTCTCGTTACCCGTGAGTCGGACACCGCGATCGCGAAGACGAAACGCGATCTCATCCTTGGCGTGTTGAAACTCCTCTTCGCGCGCGTCGACAGGGCGCGACGGTGACTCGTCTGCCCTGCGATCCCCGCTGCTCGACTCCGGTGTCATGTTGGGCATGCTCGGCTCCTGATAAAAGATGAGTTGCAAGGCGCTCAATCGGCGGCGCCATCTGTGACATCGCCCGGTTCGCTCTCAACCCCAATTCCTGCACCTCCGGAAACTTCTCGACTCCACGGACAAAATGATACCACCAGAAGTCATGTTGTCCGCGCAGACCAACTGAACCCGTCGGGTAGAAAACAGGGGCAAGGCACGAGGGACAAGGTAGCAGAGTGGATCGAGGTCCTTGTCCCTCGTCCCTTGTCCCTTGTCCCTTGTCCCTTGTCATTCCCAAACGGAACGCCTCTCACATTTCAGGTTATACCTCG
>JACDCM010000400.1 GCA_013817545.1 Gemmatimonadaceae bacterium
CATCGGGCGGTACTCTTCGTCCTACTTGACCGATTTGCCGGCGGCAACGAGCCACCGCCGCGCGGCATCCCGTCTCGGGACAAGAGGAGGATCAGCGTCGCGCCACGCGCGCTCGACAATCGCGTAGTGGACCGCGGCGCTGTCGGTCTGACCCGCGGCGTCGAACGCTCGCGCCAGCATCTCATGGGCTTCCGTTCGGGTGAGATACAAACCCGGCCCTTCGATTCCACCGCGGAGCGGGGCGCGGAGAAGTGGAATTGCCTCGGCTGGCCGTTTCATCGCGAGCAAGCATTTCCCAAGCTCATAATTGATACGCGTGTAGCCCTGAGACGGCGCGTACAATGCCGCACGGAACTCACGGCTGGCCGCCTCATGTTGTAGCGCCTTGGCGAGTAGGAGCCCCCGAAGAAAATGGTGCAGCAAAGGGTCACGCGCGAACAAACTCCTTCGGCCCGTTGCCTCGACGGTGTCGATCAACCCGCGCAGCCGCGTTGTGTCGTGCGCGGCCGCAAAGGCAGCGCCAGCCAACGTCAGGTTCCACGCAACGTGCCGTGCTGACCACCCTGGTTGACTGGCGTAAACCAATTCCCTTTCGCGAGCGAGTCGGGTGAACTGAGTGGCGGCGGCAAGCGGGCGCCCGAGTTCCAAATCCAGGATCGCGGAATGGACGCGGTCCGGAGGCATCGCGAGCGACATGCTCGATTGCGCGCACTCCGTCGCTCGTGAGTCCCGCTCGTTCCTCCTCTGCCCAGCGCTCGAAGAGCGGCGCGTCGGTGAGATAGAAGCCGTCGAGAAACGGACCGCCGTACAGCGCCGCGGCCTGCCGCCATTCCCTGGCCTTGAGCGCCGTCCTGAAATCGTGAAGGTCGCTCGTTAGCAGTGTCGGGTCGAGCCGCAGTTCAGCCGTCGTCGCCAGCACGACCTCGACGCCCAGATCGGCGCGGAGACTGTACAGCGTCTGCGAGAGTGCTGCGCGTCCCCGTGCGGACGCGCTCTCCGGCCAGAGGATCGCGAGCAACTGATCGCGACTGAGCCCTTTGGCGCCCGCGGCCGCCAACACAGCGAGTACAGCGAGGCGGCGAGGGCGCACTCCCCCGTGCGCTGACCCGTCCGCGTTCTCGATCCAGAGACCGCCGAGTGTTCTGAGCCGCAACGAGTTACGACCGGATGAGAGGGAGATGAAACACTCGCTGAGAGGAAACTGAGGCCGGGCAGTAATCCTTTGCGGCGATCATAGCCGAGGCGCAGCAGAGCGTCAAGCGAGAGCTGGAGGACACGCGTACACCGCCGGATCATCGAGCCGATCGAGGTACGCGAGGGAGGTTGGAAGCTCCTAGCATCGGCCAATGAGCCCGTGCGGCAAAGCTCAGCGGATCGACTCCATCATGCGACGTAACTTTCGGTGTCCTAACGAACGGATCTGCCGACAGCAACGAGCCACTTCCGCGCAGCATCGTGGCGCGACTTAAAGGAAGGATCGGCATCGCGCCACACGCGCTCGACTATCGCGTAGTGAACCGCGGCGCTGTCGTTCTGACCCGACGCGGCAAAAGCCCGGGCTAACAGCTCGTGAGTCTCCGTTCTTGTGAGATACAGCCCTGACCCCTCGATCCCGCCACGCAGCGCGGAATGCAGAATGGCGATTGCTTCAGCTGCTCTATTCACGGCGAGCAGACTTTTCGCCAGCTCATAGTTGATGCGTGTGTAGCCATGCGTCGGTGAATGAATAGCCGTCCGAAACTCTCGTATGGCGGCGGTGTGCTGCTGTGCCTTGGCAAGCAGAAGTCCGCGCAGGAAATGGTGGAGCAAGCGGTCGCGGCCGAAGAGGCTGCGACTGCCGATGGTCTCAACCGAGTCGATGAGAGCACTTACACGGGCAGTGTCGTTCGCGGAGGCGGCAGCGGTCGCGGACAGTGTGAGATTCCAGGCTATGCTCCGGGCCGCTACTCCCGGCGGCAAAGCACGTTGTGACTCGACTTCCTTTGCCAACCGTAAGAGCTGATCAGCGGCTACGCTGGGGCGCCCCGTTTCCATGTCCAGGATAGCGGAGTGAACGCGATCCACCGGTAACGCGCGGTGCACCGCGCCTGTTTCCGGATTCCGCCTCTCGCGGACCAGCAGGGCTGCTTCGCGGTGTCGGCCTTGCATACGGAGGGCAATGGTGCACATCCATCGGTAACGGCCGAAGGCTTCGACAAGGCCTGTGCGACATGACTCATTTGCCGCAGGGAGATCGTCCGACCGAAGGCTCCACACGAGTCTCAATTCGCGCGGATCGCGCTGCGGAGCGCCAAGCGAGTCCGCCCGCCTCATGGCATTTTCGGCATCGGCTCGTCGCCCAATTCCTACAAGGAATTCAGCGAGCTGAGCCCAAGCGGCGTAGTCGGCCGGTCGTAGAGAGCTCCAGCGACGAATGGTCTTCTCAACGGCAACGACCGAGTCGGCCCAATCGTATCGCTCCGCCAGCCGGTGGAATGCTTCGCACATACGGCAGACTGCGTTCGGTTGTATTCCGGCGGCGGAATCGAGTGCGATCGACCGGTTCAATAGCGCCACCACACGCTTGAGGTCATGGGTCACCTCAGCCGCGCGCATGAGTGCTTCCGGGTCGTTCGGATATCTCGTCGCAAGCGAGTCGGCCACCGGTAGCGCCTGAGAGCCCAATCGGCCGGCTCCGATATGCGTCATGATAAGCAGTCGGTCGCGCTCCGAAGCGCGAGAGGCGAGCGCAAGGGCCCGATCGGCCAGTGCCTCCTGCCTCGTGCTGTTAATGGCCACTTCCGAGCGCCACGCATAATACGTAGCCATGGCGAAAGTCGAATCTTCCCGAATGGCGGCGTGAAATAACCGATTCGCGGCATAACCGTCGAACTGGTAATACGCCCGAAGTCCCTCTTCGTAGAGCCGATATGCAATGGGCGATCTGGTGCTCACCTCCGCCAGGGTACCGGAGGGTGGTGTCACGTGCAGATCGGCCGCGATGAGCGCGGTCATGCTGTCGAATAGTGCCATGCGATCAGCGCCGCTGAGCTGGTAACCGCGGCGCACAATGCCACGCTCAATGTCGACTCGCCTGAGCTCGAAGAGCAGCCGCCGATCGGGGAGTGGAATTAGTTCGCCTTCGAGAACCTGGGTAGCCCCAGCCCGTCGGGCCGCATCGGTTCTCGCCGCCCGCGCAGTGTCGGCGCCACCTGGGATAAGCTCGAGGATACGCGAGTTGGCAATCACCGGGAGGTCGGTGAGGCGGCCAAGGCTCGTTGCGAGCATCTCGCTAAGAACGCCGCCAAGCTGTACTGAATCTGGAGTAACGAGGTCCTGAATCCTTCCGACGGCCAGCACTGGAGCTCGCTCGGCTTCCGGTTCGGACTTCCGCGAAGCCATTACCGCGATAATGGCGGCCGTGACCAGGACCGCAGCAGCCGCCACCCAGCGAAAAAGTGACGGCGACCGAGGGCTCGCGACGCGAGCTTCCTCCCTGACCGGTTCTGGGTCAGGATGTGAAAGGGGAGCCTTATCCGGGGGAGAATCGATAAAAGCTGAAGTCGCTGAGCCGATCTCTTGAGTTGAGGAGGATGCCGGCCGCGATAGGGCCGGTGCCGGAGCGATCACCTCTGGAACAGCAACGCCACTCGCCCTCAGCCGGACAAGAAGCCGGACGACTTCCTGGTCCGGATCTGTTTCCAACTCCTGCCGCACCAGGGCGGCGTGTTCCTGTCCATGCGCCATTGCAGCAGCACGTTCACCGAGACCGGCCAACGCCTCCATGTATCTGGTCGCAAACCGGCTGCTGAGCGGGTCGAGACGCGTAAGCCGGCGCCAGCTTTCCGCTGCCAGGTCCAGCCTGCCCTCTCGGACCGCTTCTGCCGCGGTCGTCTCGATGG
>JACDCM010000401.1 GCA_013817545.1 Gemmatimonadaceae bacterium
ACTTCCAGCTGCACCCTAGTGATGATCCCTTCCTTTAGAAGGAGATCACCAATGCGCTCGTTCGCGGCGACAGCAGGTGCGGCCATGAAATTTCTGTACGGTGCGGTTGAATGATCGGCGAACAGTGACGGCGGGCCGCGCGTGCAACGCAGCGACTCAACGGGAGTCCGGCCGATCGGATTGCGGGCGACGCAACCGCGTCGCCCCACCCCTACGGAGACGGTGCTCATCCACGTCAAATGGACGCGGTGTGGCAGAAAACGTCACATTCTGTTTCACCTTCCCGGCGAGCGTTGCACCCACGCCTCGCACCCGCTGAAATCCTTCCAGCGAACCGAACGGACCAAAGGAGTCTCGATCTGCCACAATCCGCTCGGCGAGCACCTTTCCTATATATGGAAGACGCTCGATCTCGGCGGAGGTTGCCCGGTCAAGATCGATTACGGGGGGTGGAGAGTTGGGGGTGACCCGGGGGCGTGAACGTGGGGATGGCGGCGATAAGGCTATCCCGGTTCGAGCGTTCGACATATCGGCCTGTGGCACAATCACGTAGTTCGGCTGTGGCACGACTGGTTCGGTACGGCTGGCGGTCGCCTGCTCCCCTCGCCGACGTGCTGTTGGCTTGGCTGGCTTCCTGGCGCGCGTCGGCTTGGGGCGGGCGCGCACCGAGTCGACAGCCGCTATCTGCCCCTGGAGCGCGGCCCGCGCCATAATGTCAGGGGGTGACTCGTTCCGGAACGCTCGCGCGGCGCGTACGCCAGTCCCCAGCACAGCCAGGCCGGCCAGGAATAGCAGCGCCTTTCGTTCGGCGGGGGTGGGCATGAGCTGGGGAGTGGGGGTCGAACGGGGAATGCTGTCGAAGCGCAAGGTGCGTGGCGCGTCGCGGTGACCCGCAATCGAATTTCCCCCTAACCCTTCAAATCATCGCACCGATGCATTTGAGGGCCGGCTTTCCCCTGCGCCGACCCTCTCCCTTCGCTTGTTTGCTCTCGCGTCGCTCAGCTAAGTCCGCTCAATAGAAAGCTGGCGGCTCGATTCCGAGTGAACGGAGATAAACGTAGCCCTGGTTCCGATGGTGGATCTCGTTCTCAATCACGTACAGAAGCAGTCCACTCACCGGCCCCTCCGACTGCCCGAAGGCGGTGTCCATCTCCTGAAAGCGATGCGGAAGAATCCTGGGCCAGAGCTGGTTGATTTCTTCAGTGGTCTCGTCCCATAGCCAGAGCAGTTGCGCCCGAGTCGTTGGTTCTGCCGTCGTGCCCACGAACTTCCAGCCTCCCGAGATCACACCTCGAAGAGTCGGAACCGCCATTTTGATGAACTCCATGGCAAGCACCGAGAAGGGGCGCATCCCGCCAAGGGAGAATCTGAATAGCTCTTCCTCCGGGAAAGCCTCGATGAGGCGCCTGGTGAGACGGCGGTGACCCTGCCAGTGCTGTAGCAGTGCCTGGGGCGTGATCACGACGGAGGACGAGGAAATCTCGCATGCCATTGGAAAATCCCGGCTGAGTAGGGCACTGGTGCCACACAGCGACCATCGCCGCCGGACAATCAAGGCTACTCTCTCCCTAACCCAGGATCGATTGGCTACTCACCACTCCCCAGTACCACCGCCGTCGCAACATCTCCCACCCGTTGCATGCTCTCTTTCGACACTCGCTCGAAAGTGTCTTCGGGCGTATGGTGATACGGCAGGTAGTCGATGTCGATAACGTCAATAACGCGAAGACCCGCGTCCAGCAGCGGTATGTGATCGTCTGTGATGAACTGCCCCACACGAGGAACGAACCACTCGGAGTAGCCCAGTCGGCTCGCGACGTCCCACACGCGCGACACCACCTCAGGCGCGCGCTGCACCGAATGCCCCTCCTGGAAAATCTGCAGGTTTGCATCGCCGATCATGTCCCAGACAACGCCGAAGAGTGGCCGGTAGTTCGGCGCAGGAAGGTTGGCGGCGAAGTACCTGGAGCCCAGTAGAACATCCTTGCCACGCGAGAAATCGCCGTAGTCTTCACCGTCAACGAACAGGAGATCGACGCCCACCGTTGGAGGTGTCGCCTTGAGCACGTCCGCAAGCGCCAGAAGAAGAGCGACGCCAGATGCGCCGTCATTCGCGCCCGGCACCGGAAGCTTTCTCCGTAGCGGATCGCTTGCGGATTCCGACATGGGACGCGTATCCCAGTGCGCGACGTAGAGTATCCTTTCCGAAGCGTCGGGTCTGAAGCGAGCGAAGATGTTTCTAAGCGGCAGCGTGTCGCCCTGTTCGGTTACGTGCGTCCAGCGCTGCTCGGTCACGGTGTCGGCGCGCGTGCGTAACTGCGCGACTATCCAGTCGCCAGTGCGGCGATGGCCGATTGAGCCCGGAATACGCGGACCGAAATCCAGTTGTGTCTTGATGTAGCCCATTGCGGCTTCTGCGCTGAATGCGGTACGCGGTCCGCTGCGTTGGCCCTCGCACGCAACAGTCGTCGCAAGCGCGAGTCCGATGGCCAGCGCCCTCATCTCAGCTCACCGGCGAAAAAGGAAATCTGCAGCGAGGCTGTGAGCACCATCTGCGTAAAGCGCCGGTCATACAGGTTATCGTAGTTCGCCACGCGCGAGAGCGTCATGCTGAAATTCATGTTGTCCGAGAGATCCGTGTCGGCGTTGGTATTCATCGCCCAGCGGCCGTTGTCCGTAACGCGCCTCCGCGTCGTATCAGTTGCAAAGAAGCTCTGTGTCCGCGACTGCACCAGCCCAAGAGTCCAGCGAAGATCGCCTCTGGCCTTGAACCGCTGGGGCAGCTTGAATGACTTACCCACATTGCCGTTGAGCTCCGACTGATTGCCGAGCGTGAGGCCGCCGCTGCGTAGCTCGCTCCTGTCTGTGCGGCGCCATCCCGCTGTCGTCGAAAAACCGCCGGCAAATGCCCACGCTATAGACGCCGTGACGGGATACGTCTTTGATGTGATCTCCCCGCGCAGCCCGCCGCCGTCGCTGCTTTCCGTTCCTGTAGCATCCGAGATGCTCGGCTGAAAAGTGGTGCTCTTCTCCAGCCGGTAGGCCGCGTTCGTTCCAATGCTCGAGATGAAGCTTCGTATGAGCTTTGGCTGAATCGTCCATCCGAGGTTGACGTCGGGGAACGTCACCGTGCTCTGCTGAATTTCGGCCTGCGTGTTGAGACGCTTGGCCCAGACGGTGGAGTTGAGCCTGCCATAGCGGCTTGTCAGGCGCGCGCCAAAGGGTAGCGCCAGCGAGTTGTTGACGCCGAACGTATGCCGCTCCGACGCGCTTGTGGCTGCCACGCCGTTCTCATCGCGAAAGTCGGTGATATCGCCAAGTCCAAACTGATATCCGAAGCCCGGGGTAAAGGGAACTCCGTCGAATGACGATGAAAGGTCGCGTCTCCAGGATACTTCTATCGGCTGAAACACGTTGGAGAGCCGTCTGACGAATCCCGAGTCGGACGAGTACATCGACATTCCACGTCCCAGGTCGATCGCCGCGCTCAGCCCAAGTCCCTGCGAATTGCTCAGCCGCCGCGGCAGCCGGAACGGTCCGCTCGAGTCGGCTTCCTGCAGCACACTGGGTGAGTTGGGATCGCGGAACATGGAATACTGGGTGCTGAAATCAATGCGCGGCTTTATCCACGAGGAGATCTGCGGCGCCGCGCTGATCGCCGCGCCCATCTGTCTCTCCCGCTCCAAACCGACGTCCAGCCCCAGGAGCTTGTCCCGCTCCGCGCGCGCCACGACGCCGACGTTCTGACCGCCACCCGCGCGCACAGTGTCGCCATAGTCCCGCAGGTCACGCAGGGAGTTCACATCCCAACGTATGCTCAGCGACTGGAATGGCCGTAGCTCCATCAACGCCGCATTGCGCATGACGCTGGTGAGACC
>JACDCM010000402.1 GCA_013817545.1 Gemmatimonadaceae bacterium
TCGCGCCGTAGCGGATTGGTAGCAGCCGTCCACCGGCGATACGATAGCTCCAGAGCTCGTTGTGCTTGAGTCCTGATGCCTGGACGGCAGCGGAAGTTTTTCGCAGCGCATCGTTCAGCTCGCTAACGTACCCGCCGAGTGCGGGGTCGCGGAGACGACCGGACTCATCGTGCGCCAGGGAGATCTGTTTGGCGACGCCGAGCATGAAGAGGTTCACCTCGCGTCCCCACACAACTCGAGGAGAGTGGTATAGGTCGCCTCGAAATGCCTCCCATACCTGTGGCGACGCAAAGGCATCGTTCGCGACGAGCGGACCGAGCTCGGGTACGAACAGGCCCACCGGATATGCGCGCATGAATGCGCGCACGTCCCGGATCGCCCGCTCCGCCCGTTGGGAGTTCTGTAGCGCATTCTGCTCTCGACGATCATTCAAAAAGAGCCACGTCGCCGGATCGCTGTTCACCACGGGGATAGGGCGCGCTTGAGCGTCGAGCGATAGAGCCAGGAATTCGAGCGAATCTGTTCCAGCCAAAGTTGTCCGCCCCACAGCGTCCCAGTATTCCCGCTCCTCCGCGGGTAGCGAGCGAAGCTTGCTTTCAAGCTTTGCGCGAATTTCCCGTGGGCTGAGCCTCACGACGAAATGTCGGACCGCGCCGTTCCACGTTGTCGAAGCGCGCAGAAGCAGATCGGGATCGAGCAGCATGGCGTTCGGGAGGGTCTCTGCTGTCTTACAGTTCGCAGTTCGCAGCTCGCAGTTCGCAGTTTTTGGTACAAGTGCCGAGATCTGATCGGACGTGAATCCGAGCGTTCGCAACACGGTGAGTATTTCAGTGATTGATTCCAGCGCCTGGGGTACCCAGATGGCGTTGATATCCATCGCGTAACGGCCATTTGCGTATCCCACGCCGCTATCGCGCCAGCTGCCTGGAAACCACCGCATAGAATCGCGCTTGGGAAATCCCACCAGGTTCGCTGCCACCGGGGATTGCGCGTATGGGGCCGCCATGCGCGTTACGAGATCCATTTCGCGCAGCAGGAGATTCAGGCGGGGTACTCCACCATCAGACGAATCCGTCAGAAACGATCGCTTTCGAGTCGCGGGGACAGCCGGATTTCCGAGATAGCGCGCCGCAAGCACCGGCAGCTGGAACTCGTCGTCCAGCATGTTGTAGTTCTCGCGCACAGCATGAAAATCAGCCAGGAGACCGCGGGCGCGAGTGAGATTGGCAAGCGCTTCCTTGCCGGTGGGTGGAAGGCGGAAAAATCGCGCGAGAAGGTCATTGTACTCGCCGGCGTTCTCGCGAATCGCCTGACCGCCAAGTGCTTCCTCGTGACTGACCTGTCCCGTGGGGGAGAGCTTCCGCAACACGCTCGCGATCACATGCTCAGCCATGGTACTCGACCAAACCGGCTGCATCATTAGAGCAGTCATCATCATGTCGCGTCCGAAGTACGTAGCGTAATTCGGCAGCCCTGCCATGAGCTTTTCTTCCGAGCTGAGTAGCTCCACGCCACGCACCTGCCGCTCGAGCCACCGGTATCGTCGCGCGGTGGAATCTGAACCGGGCTGGCCGGATCGGGAAACGCTGTCGTGCGCGACGCGGGCCTGCGCGAGAAACGACAGAAAAGCCGGGTTGAATATTTGCTCGCGGCTCAGAGCTGTAAGCGCAGGAGCGTCCGTCTCGACGCGAATCCTCAGCCGGATTTGGTTATCGGTCCGGGATCGTATGGAGACAGTGCCGCCGGTAGCTGACATCGATGCTTCGGTTGAATCGACGCCGATCTCCAGAGCAAGATGGTTGCGGCCATCGAACGCTGATTGCGTGGCGCGGACTCCCGGGCCCGTGCCCGTGAGAGTGGAGATCGTCGGCTGGAGGCGGGAGCGCAGCTCTGCAACGCTACGCGCGTTCAACAGCGCGAGGTGTCGCCGCCGTTCCACGGGATTCAGCCGCTGTAGGTTGGCTGCCAACTTCTCGAGCTCCGGCATCCGGAAAGTAGGCGTTCCAAAAGGCTCGAGGTGGCGCCGCGCGTACTGAAGATCGCGTTCGACGCGCATTGAGCCGAGCAGAATCCATCCGACCGCGACTCTCGGCGCGTCTGCGATGAGATGATATTGGATGGTGCGCCGACCGCCTGAATCGGTCACTACGGCGCCTTCGGATCCCCATGTGAGGCGCGCCGGCCGACCGGTGCGGTCGCGTACGGTGAATCCGGCACTCTCATTGAAAGCATCCGCCCACAGGTTCACGACACGTCCACCACGCGGATCGAGATAAATCTGCACCACGTTGGCCCTGGAGTCGCGAAAGAACCGCGTCTGATACCCCTGGTAAGCCGCCGTGTCGTCGAAACCGGTTTCCGGAAAAGCGAGAACGGGGAGAGTCTGGTCGGCCTGGGCGGAGGCGACACGGGCGCTGAGTGCCATCAAAATGAGCAGCGCGGTAAGCTGCATCGGCCGGGAGAGCCGTGCTGCGACTGAAGCAAAAGTGAGATTCATAGGTTATTTCGAGAAAGCGCAAACACCGGGCTCCATCGGTTGCGTGCGCTTGGACGGAGCGCAACGGTACGGCCACCAGGGATTTTCCCCTGGCAAGGTGCTCCCCTGCCTCGGGCAAAGACCCTCTTTTCGGAGGGATGGCGCGCAAGTCGTCTGACAGGAGCCGTTACCAATCCTTGACATATCAGTGTACGGCAAGAATAATCTACTACTGTTTGAATCCGGAGAATGTCGAGCTCGGTCTTGCAGTCTAGCAACCGATCGATCGTTGATCTCTACCCGGAAGCGGGCTCGCCACAAAATGCGTTTCTTCCTTCGGGATTTTCCTCGACACAATGCACGTGAACCAAACCCTGCGACCTAGTAGCCTCTCGATCAGAATCGAGTGCGCGGAGCGCGGTCCAGCGATTCGTGTAAATGCACATTTGGAAAATTTGTTCTTCTTCTGCATGCGGTTGACATGAGCTTCGTATTGTAGCGCGCCCTTCCTCCTTCCTTCCTTCCTTCCTTACTTACTTCCTTCCTTAGCATCCGCAGTGATCGATGGCAATATCTCATTACCCATTTTGTGAGGGCAGAAATATGGCAGTAGTCCGTTATCTCTACGCCGCGCTGGTTGCTCTGTTTTTTACCGCACAACTCAGCGCGCAAGAGTCCACCGGAAGCGTAAGAGGGCAGGTGGTCGACAGCACGAGCCAGCAGCCTCTCTCCAGCGTCACCGTCCGCATCGAGGGTACCACACGCGGAACACTTACTCGAGAGGACGGCGGATTCACTTTGACAGGCATAGCGCCGGGACTCCACCGTGTGCGAGCTACCCGTATCGGGTACAGCTCAAAGGCGCAGGAGGTTACGGTAACGGCGGGAGGAACGGCCACGGTGCAGTTCTCGATGGGGGCGCTGGCCGCGAACCTGGGTGAGATCGTGGTAACCGGTTATGGCACCCAACGCCGCCTTGCGATTACCGGCTCGGTAGCGACCATCGATCCCGAAGCGGCTAACGTAGGGGTAACTCCCAACGTGAACTCGATGATTCAGGGCAGAGCGGCGGGTGTGAACGTCACGCAGAACAGCGGCGAACCAGGTGCGGCCGCTCAGGTCCGCATCCGCGGCGGTACCTCTATCACCGCTAGCAACGAGCCGCTGTATGTCATCGACGGTATTCCCATTCAGAACAACGATACCGAAGGTGCAGGCGTGGGCATAAGTGGTAATTCGCCGCCCTTGGGACGCAGTCCGCTCAACCTGCTGAATCCTTCCGACATCGCGTCGATCTCAATTCTGAAAGACGCTTCCGCAACGGCAATCTATGGCAGCCGCGGCGCGAATGGCGTCGTTCTCATCGAGACGAAGAAGGGCTCCCACGGCGCGGC
>JACDCM010000085.1 GCA_013817545.1 Gemmatimonadaceae bacterium
GTCTATCACCTTCAAGGCGCTCGGCGAAGAGTTGGGCGACGTGATGATCATTGGACGCGGAAGCCGCGGCCCGAATCCGGACGGAGAGGCGATCCACACTTTCGGCGCGCACTTCGCGGAAGTCGAAGTCGATATGGACACCGGCATCGTTCACGTTATCAGGATCGTTGCCGTTCACGACGCGGGGCGCATTATCAATCCGACGCTGGCCGAGAGCCAACTACAGGGCGGCATTATTCAGGGACTTGGATACGCGCTGTTCGAGGAAAGAATCATGGACCGCAAGCTAGGCGTGCCCATGAATCCAACCATGCACGATTACAAGATCCCCACATTCAGCGACATTCCATCGATCGACGCGTCACTCCTCGACGGCGCAGACACGCGCGCTAATCACATCGGAGCGCGTGGACTCGCCGAGCCACCGATCATTCCAGTGGCACCCGCGATTGCCAATGCGGTCGCGGACGCGATCGGGAGGGAGGTGACGGAGATTCCGTTGACGCCGTGGCGAATACTCGAAAGTAGGGAGTAGGGGTTGGGGGTAGGGAGTAAACAAGCAGTGCTGAATGACATTCAACTCCCCTCGTTTTCCACTTCCTATCCCCCAACCCCTACTCCCTAGTCCTTCACCAATACCGCCGGCACTCCCCGCTCCTTCACCAGCGCGTTAAAACTCGCCACGCTGCGCTCGAGAATTTCCTTCACCATCTTGTTGCTTTCGGTCCAGGACTCATCCAGGCTGGTGATCCGTTCACGCATTCCCTGAGTTACCGGCGCGTCCCCACCATCCACCCCTTCAGCGAGAAAGAGGTACTGGTCGCTCAAGCCATTCCGGAAATTGATGACGTCCTGGAATGTCTTGCTCCGAGGTTGCACGAGCCGGCCCTCGATAGCGTCAACCTGAGCCACGAGCGCCTTTCCCGCCTTGATGATAGTATCTGCTCCCGGTTGGTCTTTCATGCGGTTCACTAGCGCATTCACCTGATCACGCACTTCACGCAGGCCTATTGCCGACTGGTGGATCTCGTTTACACGAGCGTAAATGGCGGATGCCATCTGCTGCTGCGCAGCGATTTCCGCGGCGCTGAGCTTTACTCGGGGATCGGGAGCTACCTCGAGTGGCTGGGTGAGCACCGCCTTCCCGGCGGTGAGGCGTACGGTGTATCTACCCGCCGGCACTCGATAGCCCTGCGGACTGCCCAGGAGGAGCACGCCGGGAACGCGGGAAATGTTTTCCCGACGGAGATCCCAAACGGCACGATTAAGTCCGCGCGTCGCGGGGATGGGCTTCGGCGCCTGAGCGCCCGGCGCTTCGATCGCTTTCTGCTTCTCGCTGGTGAGCTTCCGCATTACAGTCCCTGAGGCATCCAGCAATTCGAGAGTGACTGACGTACCGGAATCAGGTGCCTGCGGCAGCGAGTAGTAAATGATCGCGCCGGGCGGTGGATTTTGTCCCCTCGATGTCTCGGCGTCCCCCTCTCCATAGACCCGGTACGCGCGTCTCGGCTTGAACAGATGCGCGGTTGAGCGCGCCGAGCTGGTGTGGTCCCGGAGTGGGTTAAGGTCATCCAGAATCCAGAAGGCCCGTCCCTCGGTAGCCGCGACAAGGTCGTCTTCACGTATCTGCAAGTCAGTTACCGGAACCGTAGGAAGGTTCAGTTGCAAGCCCTCCCAGGCAGCGCCTCCGTCGAAGCTCATGTACGCTCCGGTTTCGGTGCCGGCATACAGCAAATTCCGTCGGACTGGGTCTTCCCGCACGACGCGCACGACGTCTCCCGCTCGAATACCATTGACCATGCGAGTCCATGTGCGCCCGTAATCAGTGGTCTTGAAGATGTGCGGCGTGTTGTCATTCCATTTGTGCTTGCTGACCGCGATGAACGCTGTGGCCTTGTCGTGCGGTGAGACTTCCACGGTATTCACCATGCCTTCGCCGAGTCCGCGAGGAGAGACATTTGCCCAGGTCTTGCCTCCGTCCCGTGTGAGCTGTACGAGACCGTCATCCGTGCCTACCCAGATCGTTCCCGCTTCATGCGGCGATTCCATCATCGCGAAGATCGTATTGTAGACCTCGCCCCCGGCGCCCTCATTGGTGATAGGGCCGCCTCCAGCGCCCTGCCGCTCTTTCTCGTTGCGCGTTAGATCAGGACTTATGGCGGTCCAGCTCTGACCGCGGTCGTTCGATCGGAAGAGCACGTTGCCCGCGTGATAAATGACTTTGCGGTCGTGCGGCGAAGTCGCTATCGGGGCGCTCCAGTTGAAGCGGTACTTCTGCTCATTCGAAGGTTCCGCGAGGCCCAGCGCCGGATACACCATGATGTTTCGCGACAAGCGATTGTCGCGCTCGAACTCGGTGATTATCCCCTGGTAGCATCCGGCGTAGATGAGCTTCGCGTCGGCTGGATCGAACGCGATATGCGCGCTCTCGCAACCTCCGACGTCGTGCCAGTCTCCCGCACCGATGCCGTAGCCAAAGGTACGGCTGGCAATCGCTATGGTACTGTTGTCCTGCTGCGCGCCATACACCCAGTATGGAAAACGCGCATCGGTGTTCACGTGGTAAATCTGCGATGTCGGCTGGTTCTCCTGCGTCGACCACGTGCGGCCGCCGTTGAAGGACACATTGGCGCCACCGTCGTTGCCGTTGATCATGTACGCGCTGTTCTTCGGATTTATCCAGAGCGCGTGGTTATCGGTGTGTGGCGTCGGAAGCGGACGAAACGTGCGGCCCCCGTCGATTGACTTGAGCACCGGCGCATTCAATACGTACACGACGTCAGCATTGACTGGATCGGCGTGCACATGTGTGTAGTACCAGGCGCGCGCACGAAGCAAACGGTCGCTGTTCATGAGCTGCCAGGTCTTGCCGGCGTCATCCGATCGAAACAGGCCACCGGAATCCGCTTCGATGATCGCCCACACGCGGTCGGGGTTACTGTGTGAGACATCCACGCCAATCTTCCCCATGATTCCCTTGGGAAGTCCTTCGGTCAGCTTGGTCCAGTTGTCGCCGCCGTCGGTGGTCTTGTAAATACCGCTGCCGGGCCCACCGCTCCGCACGCGCCACGGTGTGCGCTGGTGATCCCAGAAGGCTGCGTACAACACGCGCGGATTCGTATAATCCATGGCGAGCGAACTGGCGCCGCTGTTCCTGTCGACATGTAGCACGAGCTTCCAGCTTTTTCCGCCGTCGAGGCTCCGATAAATTCCGCGTTCGGCGGTCGGAGCCCACCGGCTGCCCTGAGCGGCGACGTAGACCACGTCCGTGTTGCGCGGGTGCACCTGCACTTGCGAAATCTGCCGGGTGTCGCCGAGTCCGGCCTGCTTCCACGTGCGCCCCGCGTCCGTCGACTTGTACACACCGTCGCCCCAGGACGACGCCATTCCCCGAATCGGCGACTCCCCCATCCCGGCGTAGATCACGTTCGGATCATCGTCCGACAGAGCGATGCTGCCGACGGATCCCATCTTGAAAAAGCCGTCGGAAATGTTCTTCCAGTTGCTGCCGCCGTCCTCTGTCTTCCAGAGGCCACCGCCCGTTGAGCCCATGTAGTAGAGCAGCGGCTGGGACGGTACGCCTGCCACCGTCGTGACACGTCCGCCTCTGAATGGACCGATGCTTCGCCAGCGCATTCCCAGGAAGCGCGTGGTGTCGATCGGCGATACTGCCGCGCCAGCGGAAGGTCGTCCGCGCCTGTCCGCGACTCGCTCGGCGGCGTCGGTTGCTTGTGCGTCAAGACTCGCGGTATGGCAAACCAGCCAGCTCAGTGAGGCGAGAAAGACCGACGGGTGCAATCGGGATAGAAGGAAACGCAGCATTGAGAATGGCAGGCCAGGGAGGCGAAAGGTACCGGAACGACCAGAAAGTACGCCACGCATAGCTTGACGCAATCCGGCGCTAGTGCGAATCACAGGCAGAAACCGCTTCTGCCGCCACCTTGTCAATAGTACATAATTGCACTATTATAGCCAAGAGATACAATCCTGGAGATAGTAATGCTCAAACCTCTAATCCAGCCTGAGGCTGCCCCGCCAGATCCAGGCAAGCCCGCTTTGCGGACGTTCTTCCGAATAGCCGATCTCTGGGATCTGAGCGTCGACGACCAGATCACGCTCCTCGGCCTTTCCTCCCGCTCCACTTACTTCAAGTGGAAGCGTGAAGGAACCGATTTCCTCCCGAAAGACACCCTCGAGCGAATCTCTTACATACTGGGCATCTACAAGGCGCTCCAGATTCTTTTGCCTGACGAGAGCGCGGCGGATTCATGGGTGCGCCGGCCGAATTCCGCCCTGCCATTCGCGGGTGAATCCGCGCTGGACCGCATGCTTTCCGGAAACGTGATCGACCTCTACATCGTCCGGCAGTATCTAGATGCCGAACGCGGCGGTACGGCGTGAGCGCACCACTCGCGCAGGACTCGCTGCCTGTGAGACGCGTGACCTGGCGGCCATGCATCCGCATAGTGCCCAGCCGGTTTCCGCCTGTTGCGCTCTTTGAGCGCGTCGCTGATCCGGCTGACGTCGAAGCGGTCATAGCTGTTGAATCACTTACGAATGAGCGCCTCAGGCAGGAGTCGGGTGAGATTGCTCTGGTGGCTCCCGCGGACCGAGTCTCAGGGGCAGGCTCCAGCTACATAATGGCGCCATTTACGCATCGAGCGCCCGGAGGAAGCCGGTTTTCAGATGGCAGCTTCGGCGTCTACTACGCGGCCCGCGACGAAGAAACAGCGATTGCCGAGACCCGCTACCACCGCGAGCGATTCATGCGGGCGACCCGGCAGCCGCGCATGGAGCTCGATATGCGAATGATCGCGGCGACGCTGGACGGATCGTTGCACGACCTGCGCGGCCGCCGGGCTACCCTTCCAGCCATCTACGATCCGGATGATTACACGGCGCCCAGTGCACTAGGTCGCGAGCTCCGGGCCGCAGGCTCCATGGGAATCACGTACGACAGCGTTCGGCACGACGGTGGCGAGTGCGCGGCTGTATTTCGTCCCACTGTACTTTCGCGCTGCAGGCAGACCCGACACCTGTCTTACCTCTGGGACGGAGGGCAGATCAGGTACGTGTATGAAAAGAAACTCAGGGAGTAACGAGTCAGTTGATCTTTTCCATCTTCCAGAACGCGATCCCGCCCGCCTGCTGTCCCACGTCTACCGATCCCACCCGCGTCAGCGCTTTCAGGTCGTAAACATCCACCTTGCCAGGCGCGGCACCGACCCCCTCGCTCGAGATGAAGGCGTACCGGGAATCAGGACTCATCGCGACACCGTGCGTTACGCCAGTGGAGCTTTTCATCTGCATGACGCTCGTTCCCGTCGCGAGATTGAATATTTGAACGCCACCACCCTGCTTGAGTGAGGCGACCAGCAGCTTTCCGTCTGGCGTAACGCCGAGGTTGTACGGTCCGCGGCCGGTCTTGAAGCGGCGCGCGATCGTCCAACCATCCTTCTCGATTTCGATGATCTCGTCGGCCTTGTTGCACGCCACGTAAATGTTTTTTCCTTCTGCCGACGGCTGTGCCCACGTCGGCGAACAGCTGGCCGGAGTCATTGTGTGTGCCCTGCCCGCTCCACGTACGGAATCCGGCGCGCTGGCTCCCTGGTGCATGACGTGTTCGCTCGACACGCTACCTGTCACCGGAATCGCCCCTTCCTTTCCCTTGGCCAAACCGAACCGGCGCGAGACCGCGAACGTGCGCGTGTCGATCTCCACAACCTGATCATCCATCATGCAAGTTGAGTATTGATTCGCCCCGCTCGGATCGACTCGGCTCCCGTGAGGCATCGTGCAAGTCTCGGTACGCGCAACCTCGGTATTGGTCGGCGTGTATATTACCGAAACCGACGACGGAACCATCTCGCCGTGGAGATTGAAGTTGACGGCGAAGGCAAACAGTCCGTCGGGCGTCAAGTCTATGGACGCGGGGAAATAGCCGAGGAAAAGGCCGGGGCCCACAAGGGTGTCGGGGCCGAGCTCGTACTTCCAGTACTTGCCGTCGGGCGATCCATGTCCGGTCGTCATGTGGAGATACTTCCCGTCCTGCGAAATCTGCAGTCCGTGCGGGCCCTCCATTTCGGTGGCAGACTCGCCTACTGTAATCGACTTCTCGACGACGGCCCCTTTAGGCCCAAAGCGAACCCGGTGGATAAGGTCGGCCGACTCCGCGCCAACGTAAACCCAGTAGTTGTGCGTAACCTTGCTAACGGGCGCTTTGGACTTTGCGGTTGGCCGCGCCTTCTGCTGCGCCGCCAATGGGGTCGCCAGGCCGAGGTAGACGAGGGCGGTCGCGAGAGCGCAGAGAAAGCGCTTGCGTGATAAACTGCTGAAGGGCATCATGAATGGCCTACCCCATCGGGTTGCAGGAAGTTCGAAGAATTTGTTTTGCTTGATTGTCACCCACCAGTCGCCTCGCGGCGGGAGCTACAGGTCATGAACGTAGTGCGCAGTCTTCGGTTCGTCACCACCGCTGTGGCGGTCGCAGCTATTCCAGCAATACCGAGCCATTCGGCGTTCGCTCAGCAGCGGGCTGATACCGCAACTGCCAAAATTGCAAGACTCGGAGCGGAACCCACGTCTTTGACTCTCAAGGTGGGAGACGTCGTTCCACTCAAGGTGAATGCCTACGACGCCCAGGGAAATATGGTCGCCGCGCAGCTCCGAGTGAGTGGCCCGCGCGGGGCGGTCTCGGTAAACGACGGTCAGGTGAAGGGGCTCAAGGCCGGCAAGTTTGAAATCGTGGCAATGGCCATGTCGGAGTCGAGGGCGCAGCTTGCCACTCTCAAGATCCCGGTTACCATTACCTGGCCGGCGCTCTCCGGCGTCGAGATCACTCCTGAGCCTGGCCGCCTGTATGCCGGCGTCACACTCGCCCACCGTGCTCGAGCAAGTCACGCGGACGAGAGCGAGCGCCGCGATGCCGTTTTCTCCTGGAGGAGCTCCAACCCGGCAGTGGCGACCGTTGACCGCTTCGGCAACGTAACCGCGCTCAAGCCAGGCCCGGTCACGATTACGGCGCAGACCGAAGGGATGAAGGCCGACATTCAGCACGCTGTCACACCTAACCCTGTTACAAGCCTCGCTATAGAAATGACCGAGAACTCGGTGCGCACGGGCGACGTGGTGCACCTCAAGGCTGTTGCCAGGCGAACGGGTGGAGGGGTTGTATCGGATGTGCCGGTAACCTGGAGTTACACCTACACTCCCGACGACACGATTGCGGCTCCCGGAGCCACTGGCGTCATTGACCGCGGACTATTTGCCGCCGAAGTACCTGGCCGCTACACGCTGCTGGCAACGGCTGGGGGAGTGAGTGCTCGTTCGGTGCTCGACGTCCAGCCGCGCGACGTGCGGCGCCGTATCAACGTCACGGGTCGGGGTGGTATCAACAACGTGCACACGTCTGACTTGTGGCCGTGGACCGGCAAGGACGGTCGCGACTACGCCCTCGTGGGAACCTGGGGCGGCGACGGTTATGCCTACATCTTCGATATCAGCGATTTGTCGAAGCCTGTAAAGAGCGACTCCGTCAAAATTGACGCTCGCACCATCAACGATGTGACGGTCTCGCCCGATGGCCGCTTCGGAGTACTGTCCCGCGAAGGGGCATCCAACCGGGTCAATGGCGTAGTGATCCTGGACCTGGCCAATCCAGCGCATCCCAAGATCGCGGCAACTTTCGACCAGGAGCTGACGGGTGGCGTGCACAACATGTTCGCCACTAACGACCATCTCTTTGCAATCTCGAACGGCGACAAGTACGTCATCGTCGATGTGCGCGATATCTACAAGCCGAAGTACGTGAGCCAGTACGATCACCCCGACTCGCGTGTGCACGACGTATGGGTGAACAACGGAATCGCGTATTCGTCGGAATGGGGGACAGGCGTGGTCGCGGTGGATGTCGGGAATGGCAAGTGGGGAGGAACGATCGAGAAGCCGAAGTTGATCGCGACCTTCCCGACCACCAGCGGGGCAACGCACGAGATCTTCCCGTACTTCCAGAAAAACACGGGTAAGGTCTACCTGTTCCTTGGCGACGAGATCATGTCGCGGCAGGGACGCGTGTGGGAAGGAACCAGCTATCTGCAGAACATCAACGCCAAGGGTGGTCCTCCGCAGACGTCGGCCGGTTACACGCACATCGTCGACTTCACCGATCCCAAGAATCCGAAGAACATCGCCAAGTACCATCAGGAGGAGTTCGGGTCACATGACATCGTCGTCGAGGATGACGTGATGTACCAGGCCTACTACGACGGCGGCCTTCGAGTAGTGGACGTATCGGGCGAGCTGGTGGGAAATCTGGCCGAACAGCGGCGTGAGATCGCGGTTTTCAAGCCGTACGATCCGGACGGTTACACAGCGAACGCCTCGTTTGTAATGAATGCGATGCCGTGGAAGGGGCACATCCTGTTTACTGACTTCAACAGCGGCCTATGGTCGGCGAAGCTGGAGCCGAAGCAGATAATTCCGTAAGTAGGGTGGCTTCGGTTGCCTCAATCACATCCTGATTTTCCTATCAATCAAGTTGTCGGATTTCGATTGAGCGCACCGTCGCTCAGGCATACCTGGAGCGATCAGCAGCATCCGTTCAATCCGTAGCATGCGTACAACCTTTCGTTCTCAATACCAAAATTTGTGAATTCCGCCATTGCTACCCTTCCTTCCCGGTCACAGGATGGATGAAGGTCAGGGGAAGCCAGCATCAAGGACAAAGGTTGTACGGTCGACAATCTTAAGCGTTGGCTGGGAGCATTCGACGAATCGCCGGGTCCTTCGCTGCGAGTCAGTCCATGGATAGAGTGAATCTCAGCAGTGCCTTCTCTTCATTCGACGACCAATGGAGCCCGAAGATCATCGCTGAGCTGAATGGCCAGCATGTAAAGATCGCGAAGCTCCTCGGCGAATTCGTCTGGCACCATCACGACAGCGAGGACGAGCTGTTCCTTGTGCATCGTGGGCGGCTTCGAATGGAGTTTCGTGACCGCACGGTGGTGCTCGAAGCCGGCGACCTGCTGGTGGTGCCGCGCGGCGTGGAACACCGTCCGGTCGCCGCCGAAGAAGTCGAGCTGGTTCTCTTTGAGCCAGCTGGAACACTCAATACGGGGAACGTTCTCAACGAGCGAACTGTGGAGGAGCCAGGACGTTTATTTCCCGGGTCTATAGCCGGTACAGGTAGCTGAGCTTCACGAAGAAACCGTCTACGGTGCGGCGAAGACTTCCAAACCGGAGCGGTTCAGGCTCGTTCAGGGTACTGCCGTAGCCTGCGAAGAACACCGTTCCAGGGCTTGGCTGGTAGGAAAACAGCCACTCCGTACGCAGGTTATTTCGGCGCGAGCCGAGGGCCCGCGAATAGTCACCCGTGCCCGGATTGAATATCAGGATGGGTGCCCCCGTTCGCGAATCGTCGCGCAAATCGTCCTGCATGTCCGCATCGTACTCACCGATGACTCGCACGAAGATCGGACGCGCTATCTGATACTCCATCTTTAGACGAGGAATTTTCCGTACGCCAACGGTGGTCCCGTCCGTGCGCCGGTCGAACTGCTGATGCTGATACTGCGCGTTGAGGCGGAGCTTGTCGGTGGGGCGCCAGTTGGCAACGAGCGTGAGGTAGAGGATGTCGGCAGGCGACCACTCGAAGAAGTTCTCATCCCGCCCCCAGACAGCGAAGGCACTCCCGGAGAAGCGCTTGAACTGCGGCGTGGCAACTCTCAGGTAGTAGTCAGTATTACTGATTCGTGGCGTCCCGGTAAAAGCAACCGTATCCAGGCCGGCTCCGGTAGATGAAGGCACTTCGATGGCGTAGTTCGCATACAGCCCGGGATCGTAGCCGAACGTCTCGACAAAAAGCGATGCCCGCGCCTGCCAGCCACCCCTGAGCGTGAAGTTGGTGTTGAAATGCAGCTTCTTGTCCTGTGCGTCGCGCTGCTCCACGAATCTCCGGTATTGCCACGTACCGTCGAGTGTGATACCTCCAGTGAAGCTCTCGAATAGAGCGCCGCGCTCTCCAAACAGTGTGTAGTTGTGCGTGATGTTGGAGCGCACGATGCCTGGCCGCGAGATAAACCCGCTCTGTGCACGGAAGTCCTCGTGGATGCCCCTGATCGTGTAGTCGATGTTGAGCGCCCGTCCATTCCGGTTGAAGCTTGCCTCCCATAGCGGTGCGTCTGTTTTGACATCCCCGCGCCGGGTGGTACTTCCGGCGAGCTGAAGCTGGGTACTGTAAATCTTGCCAAAGACAATTCGCGCGTCTGCATTGGCTACTCGATTGTAGTTCTCGCCATCAATCCGGTCGGTATACGCGATTCCCAGGCGTGACTGCGACCCGAGGTCACGCTGAATACGGAGAATATTGAAGACCGGATTATCCTCTCCCGTAAGCGACGTTATTTGTTCGTCCACCGCGGAAAGAAAGGCGATGTCGGTGCCCGACACTTTCCCCGTCAGTTTCACGGCTCCAATCGGCTGTTGAACCCGGCGCGTGTATATCAGCGAATTCGGCGTGCTGAACTGCTCGATTCCGTCCAGAAAAAAGGGGCGCTTCTCGGAGAAAAAGAGCGCTTGCCGCGGATCGAAGGCGACTTGCCCCGCGTCTGACTCCACTTGCGAGAAGTCCGGATTGATCGTGCCGTTGAGCGTAACGTTGTCGGTTACCCCCCAGCGGACGTTGGCCCCTGCTTCCGGACGGTCAGCATCGTAATGCCAACCAGCCACCGCTGGCTCTCCGCTAACCTTCGATGTAATTACCGGATTGACGTCCAGCACCAGCCCGCGCCGAAGATCGGTGAGGCCATCGAGCGTGCCGGCCTGAGCCAGGAAAGAGGCTGCCGCGCGCTTCGCTGGCGCCCAACTGTCCTCGTATCCTGAATGCTGCACGCGCCGCAAGATATTGATTCCCCATTGCTGCTCGTGTTTCGGCTGATAGCGCAGGCTCTTGAACGGAATCCGAATCTCGACTTCGTAACCATACTCCGTGAGCCGGCCGGACGACTGAAAAACGAAGTCAGGACTCAAGTCCGCTGACGGTCGCGCGGAGCCAATGAAGTCGCCACCACCTGACTGTCCGCTCTCCACGAGCACGCCGTCGGACTGCACACCTAGCGGATTAGCGCCGAAGACCGTTGCCTGGCGTTGGTCGTTGAAGGTACCGAGGAGGATCTCGACGTAATCGTCCGCACTGATCCGGTCCCGGTCTGCGAGCGTCGCGTGCACGGCGCCGTGAGCCTCGAAAGCGCGAATCCCGATGTGCAGCGCGGTTTGCGAATACCAGACAAGAGCTTGCGTTGAATCTTCCGCGGGGCGGCCATCCGACGGAGAAAATTGCGAGAATCCTGTCAGTAAGGCGGCAGTTTTCCATTGCGGCTCATCCAGCCGGCCGTCGGTGCGGACGTCTGCATCGTTGCGCGGCACGCGCACGTTTATCTGGCCCTCGATTCCGCTGTAGGTTGTGGGAGCCGGAGGGGATTTCAGGCGCGGGACGAGCGGGCCATCACCGGCAAGCGTGCCGACGAGCAGAATAACGGGAAGGAACATCGCTGCATTTCTCCTAGGCCGCGGGCCGACGCACTACGCGCACATTTATCCGCGTGGCACGCGCTCCATCCCCGTATACGCGCATCGTTTCTTTCTGAAAGTTGCTTTCCTTCGCCTCAAAGATGTTCGGCACGAAGGTCTGCGGGTTCCGGTCGATATGCGGGAACCAGCTGCTCTGAATCTGAATCATGATCCTGTGCCCGTTTTTGAACGTGTGGTTCACGTCGGGCATATCGAAGCGAATCGAGTCCGGCTGATCGGGCACGAATGCGACCGGAGCCGAAAAGCTCTTGCGAAACTTGCCACGGAAAGGCTCTCCCCGCACGAGCTGCTGGTGGCCAGCAACTCTGAACCCCGACGAATCTCCGGGCCAATTCGGTGCGTCGTCCGGAAACACGTCGATCAGCTTGACGACGAAGTCCGCATCCGTACCGCTGGTGGCCACGTGCAGCACCGGACTTACTGGTCCGGCGATGGTGATGTCCTCAGTGAGCGCGTCCGTCTGATAAACAAGCACATCAGGACGTCGTGCAGCGAAGCGCTGATCCGCGGTGATGTAGTCGCGCGGCATGCCGTGTCCCTCGATTCTGTCTACCAGTGGCACGGGCTTCATTGGGTCGCTGACGTACGCGTCGTAGCCTTGTGCCAGGGCTGGTGCCGGCGAGACGTACGGCAATCGCGAGGCCCGCTGGTGGCGCGTGGCAAGCATGGCGCAGGTGGCGGACGCAGCACGTGTAGCAAGCGATCATGACTTTCCGTACTAAAGCCCTAGCATACCCGCCCGGTAACCGGGTGCGCCATAGGAATTTGAAGGTTGCCGGGCGATTTCATGAGATGCTGACATTCGGCCGCAGGAGATGTCTTCCGCTTTCGCCGTCGTCCCCGCCCGTTAGAACTCCCATAGTGCCCAGCGAGCGTCAGGTATCCTCGGCCGCGCGCCGCTCCCGCTTCTTTCTCAGTTCCGGGTTCTCCCTGTACAGCGTG